>NZ_JAXOQA010000003.1:0-55839 GCF_047307945.1 Commensalibacter sp. A3DC
TTTAGTTGATCTATATCAACATCATCCATTTTCTCTTCCGACAATACATTCGAAATGGCAGGATATATATCTGTTAAGGATAAATAGCGTGTCCAGAATTCTGGACCTCGCATAACATGTTGCAAAGCAATGCTAGTAGCTCGGGCAGAAGCATAACGATAGGTTAAAATGGAAATAAATATCCAACGTATATAACGCCAGACATAAATCCATAAAGAACAATCTGAATATATCAAAGCCAAAGCAAAATTGGCCCTTACGCTTAAATATCGGGGTAAGGGGCCATCCTTGTAACGGAAATCCTCTCCAAAAACACATATGCCATTCACAGTAATGATATTGAAATGATTCATTAATCCGAAAAGCATATCATCTCCCTTAACAAAAAAAGGAAATGGAAAATAATTTACATCTTCAATCTTAAAGGCAAAATGCCACCAGGCACCATATTCAATTTTCTTTTTATCTAAATCAGTCGCTATAATAGTTTCAAATTTCGATATATCAAGACCACAATATAGCTGTATCAAGCTTAAGGGCTTATACTGGGCACCCTTCTCATGAATGATTGTCGATTCTTTTTCATATAACATGGTTCCAGCTATTGCCAATCGCTCCACGACTGAATATTGCAATAATCTGAAAGTCTTGATTATAGATTCAATTTCACAACTGGCATCATCATCCATAAAAAGACAATGTGTATAATGACGATCTTTCAAATACAGTAATCCGCGTGTAAATCCCCCGGATCCTCCATAATTGAGATTAGAAATAACAATCGCCTCCCCTGCCTCTTCTGAAGAAACATCTCGAGAATTATCTACAATAATAAGATCAATGTTGTTTTTAAAAGATTCATTAGATAAAAGCTGCGTTTCTATCCGCCGAATGGCAGGGATCAGATATTTTTTACGATTATAGTGCGTAATAACTATTCCTAATTTTACATAGTTAACAGGATCTGTTTTGGTGCAAAAAGAACCACCCTGTATGAAACATTCGCCCTTTGTATCTATTGTAAAATGAAGAATGCCTTGTTTTTTCAATAAAAATGAGCAATCAATGCAAAAACAATCTTGATCTTTATTTAAATAAACTTGTTTTTCAATAACACGCTTTGATGAAGAAGGCTGGTAATTTTTGTCTGTCAGCCAGAACCTCAATACAAATTCACCTTTTCCCTGTAACTGAAAATGAAGATCTTTGAGTTGGCAATATTTACGCCATGTATTTAAGGAAAAATAATTGAAATATGTTCCAAAAGAAATTCTGCTATTTTTTTCAAGAATAATTCCATCATTTTCCGATAACGGTTGTATACCGCCTTTTTGAATATCAAAATATAATTTTTCTGAAATATCTGATAAATGATTATTAAAAAGCAGATTTTGAAGAACATGCATATAATATCGGACCCGCTTTCATCTAATGATTGATCTAAACACTTACCTTATTTTAGCAATATTTTCTAATAAAATATGATAATCTAATAATTAATCAGAAATCCAATATTTGATATTATTAATACATTATGCAAACGCCCTCCCAAGACAATTACCCTTACGATCAACCATCAGAATTTCGATTTTAAAAATCACGGGATCAAGTGTTTCTTTTACAACTGCCCGTGCCTTTTCTGCAATAAAATCAGCCAGGGGCAACCGTTTTACATGACAGTTCCTGAAAACCTCCAGGGCAGTATTAGCCAGCCTGACTTTCTCAACAAAACTATCCTCCGCCCCCAATTCCGCAACCCATTCTGCCAATTGTGCAAAATCTACCTGTGAACGACCAGAATGAAGATCCAGATGACCTTGTGCCAATTTTGTAAATTTGGCAACACCTCCTGCCAAGGTTAGCCATTGAACTGGATGTGTTTTTAGATATTTCAGAACTCCCCCAACAAAATCACCCATTTCAATAAAGGCTGATTCGGGCAGTGTATAGATTTTTTTGGCCGTTTCTTCAGATACATTCCCGACAGAGGCAATCAGATGCGTCAAATTTGCAGCCCGTGCCACATCTATCCCGCGATAAATGCTCGCGATCCATGCTGCGCAAGAAAACGGTACAACAATGCCTGTTGTTCCTAAAATCGATAATCCACCCATAATACCCAATTTTGGATTCATCGTTTTTTTTGCAAGCTCCTCTCCATTAACAACGCTTATTTCCACCTCTACATCAGGGGAAGGAAATACCTCGTTCAATGCATACCGGATCATTTGACGAGGTACTGGATTGATTGCAGGCTGACCAACAGGCAATTGTAATCCCGGTTTAGTAATTGTCCCCACACCTTTTCCTGCCTTGAAAACAATTCCACGATCAATGGACAAGATTGTTATTCTTACACGGATTTCCGCTCCGTGGGTAATATCAGGATCATCCCCCGCATCTTTGATAACCGAGGCAATTGCACAGTGCCGATCCAGAATTTTGTGGTTAAAAATCCTAAATGAAACTCTTTTCCCCTGTGGAAGAGTAATTGTAACACGATCCGAAAAAAAACCACGTTTTAAAGCCAAATAAGCCGCTTTTGCAGCTGCTGTCGCACAAGCCCCCGTTGTCCAACCATATTTTAATTTTTTGACATGTTCCAATATTCCTCCTTTTCACGAAATGGTAATTTTTTTAATTTAATTCTAAATCAGGGAAAATTGATCTATGATTGCTATTCTTCAAATGGCTTGTATTTTACAGGTTATTTCAATCATCAATAAACTTTTTTTCATTCAAGTTCAAATATTTATATGAACAATCAACCGCATTCTATCAAAGCGTTTATGATCGCCGCTCCCAAATCGGCAAGTGGAAAAACAACCATCACCCTAGGATTATTAACTGCTTTACGCCGTAAAAACATACATGTTCGTGCGGCAAAATCAGGACCAGATTATATCGATCCCGCCTTTCACGCCATCGCAACGCAAGACACATCCTTTAATTTAGATAGCTGGGCCATGCCTTTTCCTTTACTTGACCATTTATTTAATGCCTCAACAAAAAGTGCAGAATTATTCATCATTGAATCCTCAATGGGGTTTTTGGACGGCATCGAAAATGAAGAAGGCAAAAGAGGATGTGGAGCCGATCTGGCAATACGCTACAACATTCCAATCATATTGGTTCTGGATATTACTGGTCAGGCGCAATCGGCCGCTGCTATTGCCTATGGTTTCGCCAATATAAACCCGAAATTCAAGATTCTCGGTGTAATTTTAAATAATGTGGCATCCCCCCGTCATTATCAAAATACCAAAGCTGCCTTTGACCGGATTAATATTCCGATATTGGGCAGTGTTCCCCGTAATTCAAAACTTCATTTACCGACAAGGCATCTGGGATTAATTCAAGCCGAAGAACATGAGGATCTGGATAATCACCTTGATTTTCTGGCTGATTTTATTGAAGAAAATATAGATCTGGATAAATTATTGTCATATATTCCTCAGCTTTCCATCCCATCAGATAATTCAATTATTGCCCTACCACCCCTTGGTCAAAGAATAGCAATCGCAAGAGATCTCGCTTTCAGTTTCATTTATCCCCATATTCTTGATGGATGGCATCGACAGGGAGCATCCATCCATTTTTTTTCTCCACTGCAAGATGAGGCACCATCAGAAAAATGTGATAGTTGCTGGCTACCAGGAGGATATCCAGAGCTATATGCGGAAAAAATTGCCAATGCCAATCAGTTTTTACAGGGTTTACAAAACTTTGCCCAAACTAAAACTGTGCATGGTGAATGCGGGGGATATATGGTTATGGGGAAAAGCCTCATTGACAAAAACGGGCAAGCACATAGAATGAGTGGGCTGCTCAGCCATAGCTGCAGTTATGCAAAACCTAAAATTCATTTAGGATATCGTATAGCGAGGTTACCTAACCAAAACGGGGATCTTACAATATATGGCCATGAATTTCATTACGCAACCCTTTCAGATCCAGGATCTGACCAGCCATATGCCTTACTGAGCGATGGAACAGACAATTATCTTGGCCCGGAAGGTGGAAGACGTAATAAAGTTACAGGCTGTTTTTTCCATAGTATTGCATTAAAATCATGAAACACTTTAAGTCTATTACCGAATTAAGAAAATTGTGCCTTGTACTGCCCGAAAAGGATAAAAAAGCTGAACAGGCCACTTTTACCCGCCAGAATAACCTTTTAAAACCTCCTGGCAGTTTAGGAGAACTTGAAAATCTGGTTGCATGGCTAGCATCCTGGCAAAAAAAAGAAATGCCCAGCCTCGATAAGGTATGTATCATGATTTTTGCTGGAAACCATGGCATTACCGACGAAAGTGTCACACCCTACAATGCTGTCGTTACGGAATTGATGGTCACCCAGATCGAACAGGGACATGCAGCCATTAACCAGCTGGCAAAAACTGCGGGAGCAGAACTGCGTATTATCCCTCTAAATCATTTTGAGAAAACCAAAAACTTCTGTCATGAAGCGGCCATGTCAGAACATGATTTCCTTAAGGCGGTCGAGACGGGATATAATGCCGTAACACCCAATATCAATCTGCTTTGTTTAGGGGAAGTTGGAATTGGCAATACAACAATAGCTGCCGCTTTGAGTGCCGCCCTGTTTGGTGGAAATGGTGCCCAATGGGTCAGCAAAGGCACAAGTCAATCGCCTGAATATATCCAGAACAAACAACGTGTTGTTGATGAGGCTCTAGCCAAACATCAGGATATTCTCGATGACCCACTTGAAATTTGCCGCCACTTTGGTGGATATGAAGAAGCGGCTTTGTTGGGGGCCACTTTGGCTGCTCGTTATCTCAATATTCCGGTATTATTAGATGGTTTTGTTTGCACCAGCGCTGTTGCTGCATTGCAAAAGCTAAACCCGTCAGGTCTTGATCATGCAAAAATCAGCCATCTTTCTGCAGAAAAAGGGCATTTGTTATTGGCCGGAAACCTGAACCAATATCCTTTGATAGCCTTTAATATGCGATTGGGAGAAGGCAGCGGATGCGCAATAACCATTCCAATTCTTCAAGGTGCCCTAGCCTGTTATAGAGGTATGTCCACCTATGATGAGGCCGGATTACCGTATCCTAAATGATTTTTCTTTTCATAAGGAAAGTCATAACTGATTTTTTCAGTAGTCTTTCCTTTTTTTCACGATTGCCAATTCATTATATTTATAATGATTTTCATTTCTTTTCATTTGCCAGATCCATATGGATTTGGCCATTTATTTCCGCTTTTATCGGTGGGCTTGAAGGATGTTTTATTTATACCCTTTCTTTCACCACTCTATCTTCGTCAATTATCGCCTTTTCAGCATTAGGATTTCATCTATTGCTAACCGGTTGTTTACACGAGGATGGATTGGCAGATTGTGCAGATGGATTTGGTGGCGGACATAGTATTGATCAAAAATTGACCATTATGAAAGATAGCCGTTTAGGCACATACGGGGTTCTAACATTATTTATTGTACTCGGAATACAGATCACCTCCTTGATCTCTCTAATGACACTTCATCAGAAAATTATTCCGCTTTTAACAGCCATTGCGATTTTATCCAGATCATCCATGTTGATCCCCATTTTTATCCTTTCCCCTGTTCAATCAAAAAGTATGGCCAGTCAGCTTGATCATATTCCATTTATTTCCAGTTTCATTCATTTCACCATAACGATAAGCATATGTCTCTATCTCTTAAACTGGAAATTTACAATCTTGTATCTTTTGGTTTCCTTTATAACCGGTTTTTTATCCAGCTTGATTATCAACAACCATATTAAAGGATATAACGGAGATTGCCTGGGCGCTGTTCAGGTATTATCCACAACCGCTTTACTCGTTACAAGCAATTTGTTGTTTATCTAAATAATGTTTTGAAAAGGTAAATAATTCAATTCGACCAAAATCTGGTAATGGACCTAACAGTTCAATTGATTTTTCTAACGCAATCTGCCTTAAAAGCCGTAAAGGGCCACCATGTGAGACAATCAAAATATTTTGACCCTTTTTTTTAATTTCATGCCAAATTTCAATAACCCTAGCAAGAAGTAACCGACCTGTTTCTCCTTCCGGAATCTGCCAATCCCAAGGATTTTCTGCCCATGCATCAATGAATTCCTTAGGAATTTCATCCCATTTTTTTCCTTCCCATAAACCGAAATTCAATTCGATCAAGCGCCTATCTTCCTGATATGGGATCTGATATTGCAATGCAATGGCACGGGCCAACTTGAGACAACGTGACAAAGGGGAGGTATAAATCTGATCAATTGCAAACCCTTCTGGAATCGAAACATATTGTTCCCATCCATTTCGTAAAGGTATATCTGAATGCCCGTAACACATGCCAGCAGGAACCTGAACAGGTGGATGACGCATTAAACCAATCTGGAAATGATCATTTATGCTCATAATAATGAATCAACCTGTCCTTTCATTCATCAAAATCATTAAGATCCTGTTGAAAATTTTTTTTCTGTTCTTCTCTGCTCCAACGCCCCAATATCACATCCCATAACGCACAGATTATGGAATACATTACCAGTAAAACAATACAGGTTGATAAGAAAATAATTGCTGCCGCCATATTCTTTTCCTTTCTTACCAACCTGCTATCAGAAAATTTTATAAAAAAATTAATTTATTCTATTCTTTAAACTATAATCCAGATTGTCATAAAATCCGACCGTTTGTAAACTATACGTTTTTTTTACATGAAATAGAATTCTTAATTTTCAAACCACATTGTTATTACGGTAAATTTTCCTTAATATATGGCGGGAGACAAAAAGATGCCATATGAACATCTGGAGACCAGTACCGTGTCAATCCTTCAAGTTTTGCCACCTTTGCTCGTTGCTTAATTATATCAACTGTTTGATTGGTTTGATTTTCTTTTTTTCCTGCAATCCCTAGCGTCATAAATCCACCCACATAGGTTGGAACCGCAGCGACATAAGCCGATACATATGAAAAGAATTTTTTACGACGCAAACTGGTTTCCCGCAATTCCTCGGCTTGCATAAACGGAACACCACATTGATTCACAATCAGGCCGTCTCCAGTTAAAATTCTGGCTGCATTTCGATAAAAATCATCCGTAAATAAAACTTCACCAACACCAATTGGATCAGTGCTATCCACAATTATAACATCAAAACTTTCCTTTGGCGCATCGGCAACATACTGGATACCATCCCCAATAATCACTTCCGCACGTAGATCATTCCAGCAATCTTTTGAAATTTCAGGCAGAAATTCCTTGGACAGAGCGACAACATCCCCATCAATCTCCACCATAACCGCCTTTTCAACTGTTTGATGCTGTAAAACCCGACGTAAAACCCCACCATCTCCAGCACCAATAATCAGAACACGCTTTGCATTGCCATGTGTCAACAAGGGAACATGAACAAGCATTTCCTGATATACAAATTCATCTTTTTCAGTAATCTGGGTCACGCCATCCAGGAATAAAACCTTGCCATATTCTTCATTTTCAATAATGCATATATCCTGAAATAAAGATTTTTTATGCACGATTTCCCTATCAGCACGGAAGCTCTGTTTCCAGGCCGGATACAACGTTTCATCAACCCATTTAAAAGACATTAAATTCTGCTTTCACCTTTATTGAATGACAAAAAAAACTGGACAATATTCTTTTGTCCAGTGTTTGTTACTGCTATAGAAATATCGTTTTTCTATAAATTTTCTTTCCCACGCCTCTGTTCGTCCAGTACAATTCTTTCAGGTTTAAAGAAATGTTGTAAAACAGGAATGGCAAGATACGGATCACAAGAACCACACATGAAAATGTCCAGAGCAGCAAAATTCCGTTCTGGCCAGGTATGAATGGAAATATGGCTTTCCGCCAAAACAACAACACCAGAAACCCCACCATTCGGTGAAAAATGATGAAAATGACTGTGTAATATCGTGGCCCCAGCTACAACAGCAGCTTCACACAAGATGCGATCAATCTCTTCTGGATTATCCAGATTGGTTGCATCCCACAAATCAACAAGAAGATGCGTTCCTGCAAAACGCATACCATCTTTAACAATAAAATAATCTTTACGATCTTCCATATTTTCTGAAAAATCAATTGAAACCTGGTTATTTCTCGGAGTTTCCGAGACCATCCCCAGTTGAGCAAGTCCGTTCATCACGTACCCCTAAACCAGTAGACGGCCTGTTGGGCAATATGCCCCCTTGGGCCAAAGAATAAAGTGAAACTAGAACATACATAAACTTCAATCAGAAACGAACCCTGTTCTAGTAATCAAACAGAATTTGTCCTAATCAATAATATATCATATATTCCGCGAAATAACGACCACCGTTATATTTAGGTTAGTATATGACCCCTTCACTGACGAATCTCAAGTTTTTTTTTTATATTTTTTCAAAAAAATATTTTTTTTACATTTTTAGACCCAAAATCTTGTTTTTATTAATTTACCCACTATTTTTTAAAATTTATTTTTTTTACTTGGCGAAATAGTTACTCGCTATTATAAAGCTCTAATAAAAGTAATTTAGGCTACTTTATTATTCCATATCTATAGCAGGTGCATAATGAATACGTTACCGCTTGATAAAAACTATCGCCCTTCTGAAGATGAGGAATTCATGAATCCTCGTCAGCTTGCATATTTTAAAAAGAAATTGGAAGATTGGCGGGATTCTCTTTTGCAAAATTCAACTGAGGCCCTTAATCATCTCTCAGAAGACAAAAATGTTGATATTGATCTCAATGACCGGGCCAGTTCTGAAACAGACCGCGCAATTGAGCTGCGTACTCATGACCGGGCCAGAAAACTGCTTGCAAAAATCAATAACGCACTTCAGAAAATTGAAGATGGTTCTTATGGCTATTGTGAGGTAACAGGAGAACCCATCAGTTTGAAGCGGCTAGAGGCCCGCCCCATCGCCACTCTTTCCATTGAAGCTCAAGAACAACATGAGAGAAAAGAACGCGTTTATCGAGATGACCAACCAATCGACTAAACCATGACTTATTTTCCATTTCAATTAAATAAATGGAAAATAAATTTCATATATTATCCAATAATCGTACACTTCCCAGTTTTACCGCTGCAATAAGACGTGCATTATCATTCCACTTGGTTATTTTCTGTAGAGAATTTCCATCAACCGCACAAAAATAATCCACTTTAAACTCTTTTTTTTCCAATGCCTCTATTGCGTTTGATAAAATAAGTGAAATATTACCTCCACTTTTTAACTTTAGATAAGCCTCTTGTAATATTTTATACAAAAACGGTGCTCGCGAACGCTCTTCACTCGTAAGAAAACGATTCCTGGATGATTTTGCAAGACCATCTTTTTCACGCACGATTGGCACATTCACCAAAGTAACAGGTAAAAGCAAATCCTTTACCATTCTGTGAATCACCTGAATTTGTTGCCAATCCTTTTCCCCAAAGCAGGCAAATTTAGGTCTGACTAAAGAAAACAATCGATAAACAACGGTTGCAACGCCTGAAAAATGACCTTTACGCAATGCACCTTCCCATTGTAAAGCTGGTCCACCTATCTCAATACGCGTGTCAAAACCTTTTGGATAGATATCCTCGACTTTTGGAAACCACACTATATCGACCTGATTTTGTTCAAGCAAATGAACATCCTCTTTTTCAAGTTTAGGATATCGAAGAAAATCCTCTTTCTGATCAAATTGTAAAGGATTGACAAAAACACTTACAATGCAATGTTTGGCTATTTTCTTGGCTTTCTTTACCAAAGCAAGATGACCCTCATGTAAAGCTCCCATCGTTGGAACAAAGGATACATCAATCATGTCCAAATGCCCTCTCTCCCTTAAAAACTCATTCAAATCATGGGTAATAATCATATCTTCCCCTATTTCCCTGGTATATTTATGTAATATGGTTTTTAATAATAACTTTTTAAAATTCATGGCCGTTTAATTAGAATACCAACGATTCCTTTCCTTATCGTAAAATGAAGATGTTTTAAAGCCACAGTTTGTTTTGAATAACATTATTTACGAAAGAAAAATCATTTCAAAAAGACTAATTATCAGAGATAATATATTCATTTCTTAATATTTTTAACATTCAAGATGATTTATTAAAATGATCCGTAAAATTATCTCGGTTTTCTTCCTTACGTTTCTTGTCGCCTGTGGTGGACCACCAAATAACCCCCGTATAACACCAACTCAACAAACAGCATCATCGCAAAAACCGGTCGGATATTATTATAATGACCGTGTTCCAGATTTTGCCATTAGAAATTATGAACCTTTTTCCCGCCAGGAAGTAGTAGCGTTAACCTTACGCGAATGGCGCGTATTTAACCAACCCATTGCCGATGAAGATCCCCTTCAGCGTCCTGAACCAACAAGTCCGGATGTAAAGGCTGAACGTTCATCTGGTTTATGGCAACGGGTGGGTGAATATTGGTGGATTGGTATGGATCCCGGCATGAAAGAAGGAAGTTATACTGGAAAACATAATAGTAATGGAACCGTTTTCAACTTTATCAACGATGGAAATTATGCCTGGTCCGCGGCTTTTATCTCTTATATCATGAGAATTGCAGGTGCAAATGACCGTTTCCCCTATTCACCCAATCATTCAACCTATATCAATGCGGCCGCTTCTGGAACATCTCCTGTCTTAAGGGGGCATGATCCAGCCACTTATGCACCAAAACTGGGTGACATGATTTGTACCGCCAGAGGTAAAAACCGGAACACTATCCGTTTTAATACACTTCCCACAACATACGGATTTCCTGCACATTGCGGTATTGTCGTTATGACAAACCAGAACATGCAACCTTTTGGCAAGGAAATCAGTATTATTGGCGGCAACGTAAATGATTCCGTTGCATTGACCCATGTACCTGTTGACACTCAGGGCATGATATCCAATGCAAATGGTGCAAGCTATGACTATCGTTATCCCTGGTGTATTGTCATTGAAATCGTATATGATGCAGAGGCAAGCCCTTCTACAAATATGTGAAAATTATTTAAGATTTTTTCGTGAAAGGTAAATTATCTGCTAGCCAACCAGCAATTGTCCCCCTTACTCCATTGACATTTGCTGGCCCTTCAAAACCTTCTTTTATATTATAAACATTTTTATAGCCTTCATCTTTTGCCAAGATTGCAGCGATTCGACTTCGTCCTCCCATAAGACATAGGAATAATAAAGGCCGATCTAATTGCGTTACGGTTTTTTTCAACTCCCGTATGAAATTCACATTTCTATTTCCCATCCTGTCTTGTAGGCTAATCTTGATAACTTCCTTGCCTAGAGATGATAACTCTGGATAGCCGACCTGTTCCCACTCCTCCGGCGTTCTGACATCAATTAACAGAGCCTGCCCATCCTTTTTTAACAAATCCCAAGCCTCTTTAGGCTTTATTTCTGGTATCATGATAATCTATCCTTTACTTTAATTTAATTGATTTTCACTATAAAATAATTTCCAAAAGAAAAAACATCATTACTCAAAGTTTTGTTAATAAATAATATTTGCCTTTAATCACGTTATCTATTCTGACCAGATTTTAACTTTTCTTGTTTTTGATATCTTATGGAACAAACTATACATCTTTTAATAATTGATGATGATCACGAAATTGTAGATCTGCTCTCTCAATTCTTGCAAAAACATCATTTCAAGGTTTCCTATGCATATAATGGGGAGCAAGTGCGCCAAATTTGGAAAAACAATCATTTTGACCTTGTGATTCTCGACCTTATGCTACCTCAGGAAAGTGGTTTCGAGATAGCCCATTGGTTAAGAAAAAAAGCTGATATTCCTATCATTATGTTAACCGCTATGGGAGACGAAGCAGATCGGATTATCGGGCTAGAACTAGGTGCCGACGATTATATGGCAAAACCTTTCAACCCAAGAGAATTACTGGCCCGTATCCATGCCGTTTTGCATCGTTCACAACGTAAACAATTCGCTCACAACCCCTACATACAGAAAATCATCCAGTTTGGAGACTGGAAGGTCAATTTACTTCACAGACAGCTACTGAATCCTCAAAATGTTGAGGTTTCCCTGACAAGCAAGGAATATGACCTGTTAATTGCTTTAATCGAACATGCCCCAGAAATTGTTACCCGGGAAACTTTATCCGAAATTCTATATGGGCATCAGCTTCCTTCCACCGATCGTACAATTGACGTTACATTAAGCCGATTGCGTCGGAAACTGCAAGATGACAGCCGCCAGCCAAAAATAATTAAAACCGTTCACCGAGGGGGCTATTTGTTGGCCCTACCCATTCACTATGTCACAACATAAACCAAGAAAGTGGCATTTATGGCCCTATTCTCTAGCAGCTCGTACAGCCTCGATCTTAATCATTGGGATGGGTTTGATCGAGGCATGTGGCTTGTTAATCAATACTTTGGATCGGCTAGATTTCAATCGCCTCACCCAAGAACAGGAAGCTGTAAATCGCGCAACAGCTATTTATCGTGATATTTCGGAAGTCGATAGCAAGGATCGGTCCGATGAGATTAATGATCTAGATCCAATACATGGATTTACCATTTTTCTTTCAAACGAACCCAATCTTAAAAATGTCAATCTCCCTTCCCCTAAATTGGAACAAACTGTTTCCCACCTTCTTACAACAATCTTGTTCCCACCCGAATTACGTCCAACCAAAATTATTGCCACCTCTGATCCAGACAAACATAAAAATGCAATCGCATTTCAGTTACCAGATGATAAACAATGGTTAAACATCATATATGAATTAACCACACCAAACCCTTTCAAATCAGCAACGTTTCCGATCAGCTTTTTTATCATGGCAACAGCAACAAGCCTGCTTACTTTGTGGAGTGTTCGACGATTAATTGCCCCTGTCAGTACATTAGCCGCAGCAGCGGGAAGGCTGGGACAAGATGTCAATGCCACTCCTCTTGTTGAATCTGGACCAGAAGAAGTTGCCCAAGCCGCACGGGCATTTAACGATATGGCACGGCGTATAAATCGTTTTGTAAATGATCGTACACAACTTCTTTTGGCAATTGGTCATGATCTGCGCACACCGATTACACGATTGAAATTAAGATCTGAATTTATCAATGATAAACATTTACAAAAAAAATTTATCTCAGATCTTGATGAACTTGAAAAAATGATTGATGCGACCCTGGCATTCGGACGTGACAATACGCATCATGAACCTGTTATCAATCTTGATTTAACAAGCCTGATTGAAACCCTTATCCATGAATTACAGGAAACCCATCCGGATAAAATTGATCAAATCCGTCTTCACCATCCCTTACCCAGTTATACAATCAAGGCTCGTCCGATCAACCTAAAAAGAGCCCTACAAAACCTAATGAATAATGCGCTTAATTATGGAGGGAATGTTACTGTATCGCTAACCTCAAAACCTCCCTTCCCATCACTTTATAACCAGAAAGACAAACATATCTTCATATTGATCGAAGATGATGGACCCGGATTGAAACAGGAAAATCTTGAATATGTTTTTGAACCCTTTGTCCGTATGGAAACAAGCCGCAACCGTTCTACAGGAGGAACTGGGCTGGGACTTTCAATCGCAAGAAATATTATTCGCGGACAAGGTGGAGATATTACTTTACATAATCGTATTCCTCATGGATTATGTGCAGTCGTTATGCTTATAGAATAACTTTCCCGAAACGAATTTCGTTACATTAACCTCAATCTATACAAATATAAAACATTTATTTATTTTATGCTCAAACATCTTTATGCACGCGCCTTACAACTCGCCGCAAGTCAGTACGCGATATTCTGGCTTATGCTAACCGCGTTTTCCGAGGCAAGCTTTTTCCCAATACCGCCGGATATTCTCCTTTGTCCAATGATTCTCGCTAAACGATGCAAAGCATGGCTATATGCAATAGTTACAACTTTAAGTAGTGTTGTCGGAGGGTTATTGGGATGGATAATAGGTGCTTTTTTACTTCATTATCTTGCAATGCCCATCATTCATTTCTATCACGCAGAACAGCAACTCATCAATTTGCAGGATAAATTCAATACATATGGCGTATGGATTATTCTAATCAAAGGATTAACACCGATCCCCTATAAATTCATCACCATTACTGCCGGTGCGGCACATTTTGCCCTGATACCCTTCCTGCTCGCAAGTTTAATTACCCGAGGCTCCCGTTTTTTCCTGGAAGCTGTTCTACTTTATTTTTTTGGGTCATCTATTCAGGATTTTATTGAAAAGCGATTAATATGGGTAACCAGTTTTATCTGCTTATTGCTTATATCGGGTATCATCGCTTTTAAATATATCTAACTATAACATTTATTTCTTGATTTTCAGACCTTTTTGTAATGCCTTGACATATTCCTTAACTTGTTGGTCAGATAAAACAAACCCAAGTGGACCAAACCCTGGATGTTGAAAAGCAAGCAAAGTTTCTGCTTTTTCAATATTCTTCTGAATTGCCCATTTGGTTTGATATGCAGGTTTGATCTGCGCCCCGGTTATTTCAGCTATTTTTTGACCTTCTGCCATCATCCATCGAACAGATCCCAAAGCTTGGATAAGATTGTCCAGTTCCAGCTGATTTAATTCTAATTGACCGGTTACGCCACTATCAGGTGAAAAAGTTAAAATTGTTTTTTTACGGTCTTCCGTAATCCGTATATTCACATCAATAGCCATTTGTAACCTCTTTATCCCTCTAAAATATTTTATATCTATAAAATTTAAATTAATGAATAGCTTTCCCCCCCCATATCCACCAAGAATATTTTGAGGATAAAATCTCCGCCGCTTTTTGTGCTTGCTCAACCGTTTCAAATAATCCAAAACAAGTTGCACCCGATCCACTCATTCGTGCCAAGCGACAGTGGGGTAACATCTTAATTTCTTCCAAAACTTTTTCAATTTTAGAATTTAGTAAAATAGCAGGCTCCTGTAAATTATTATCATAGGTCATTATATCATGAATAAATGAATTAACATTATCGAAACTATTTTTCAAATTAACTTTGTCAAAAAAAGAAGATTGACGCTTCTTAAACACTTCCGCCGTTGACACCCCTTCTCCATGATTCACTAAAATCATGCCAAAAGAGGGAATTTCTATATCCCTTGAAATGACTTCACCAATTCCCTGCATGCGTTGTGTGACCGGATTAAGACAAACGGGAACATCTGCCCCCAATTGTAATGCAATCTTCTGTAATGAATCATTGTCAATTACAAGATTCCAATAACGCATCAATAACCGTAAAGTAGCCGCTGCATCTGAAGATCCACCACCAATTCCTGAGGCGACAGGAAGATTTTTAATCAGTTGGATTTTAACAGGCTTTAAAGGTTGTTTTGTACATGCTGCAAGTTTATAGGCTGCTTTAACAATCAGGTTATCGTCCTGATTTTCCTGAGATAACTGCGATACAAATTGCCCCGTTATTTCAAGCTCGACAAGTCTGTCCTCTTTACCTGAAACTGGAAACAGGATCAATTCATCCCCTACATCAGGAAAAACAACCAGACTATCCAGAATATGATATCCATCAGGACGTTTGTCCGTCACATGCAAAAAAAGGTTTATTTTGGCGTACGCTTTTTCTATAAACATTGAATCTTTTTTCAAATAGTGAAATTACCTAGTGGTGAGAGGACAAGAATTTATTTTTTTTAGCTTTTTGTAATGCATTCAATATTAAATTTCTATTTTCAGGATTTGGATTGCAAGTCAAGGCTACATTCCATTGATTAATCGCCTCTTGATAGCGTCCAACCTTCCAATAGGCAACCCCTAGATGGTAATTTAATTCAGGATCCTGTGGAATGGTCTCGGCAGCCAGCTCCAACTGTTGTATGGCTAAAGCTGTTTGATTATTCAAAACCATAATCCAGCCTAAACTATCACGGATTGCCCCTTCATCCGGTGCAATATCAATGGCTTTCTGTAGCATTATCTGGGCTTTCTGCAAGTTTTTATGTCTTAGTGCCCATGAATAACCCAGATAATTCAATAAAATTGGCTCATTTGGTGCCAATTTTAATGCCATTTGTAGATCCTGTTCAGCTTTTAGCCATTGTTTTTGTTTTTCATAAGCAACCCCTCTTATGAAAAACATTGTCCAATCATATTTAGTTTTGTTTTTCTTTAACTGAATGACTTTACTGTAGATTTGAATGGTTTTTGGATAATTTTTCTGATCAAAATAAATATCACCCAACGTTTGCCATAAACTAATTTCTTGTGGGTAATCCTTTAACAATTCTTCCAAGGATTTTTCCGCCCGAGAATAATGTTTTAATAATGCATCATAACGGGCAAGTTGTAACTGTATATTGGTCTTTAACGGATCATCCGGATTAACGGGAAATAAGATTTTACGGGCCTGTTCAGGGTGTTTTTGTTCCGCAAGAATGCCCGATAACATAATTTTGGCTTCAGAAAGATTTGGATTGAGCTGTAAAGCAAACCGTAAAAATATCTGTTCAGTATGAAGGGCAACCTTATACGAAATTTTAGCCTCCCTGTCATTTTCATCAACAGTCTGATTGGCCAAATCCTGCTGAATCAGGGAGGCCATTGCCAAGTAAACCTGAGCAACCGCCCCTTGAGCATCATGCACTGGAAATTGAGAAAGATTGCGACGTAAATTATTTTTTGAAATGGATAAAAAAGGCAAAATATCAGTCAAATTATCGACCATTGCCTCCGCTTTTCCAGCCCGATGATGCTGATAAAGCCAATTTCCATAAGCCCGCATTAACAGCAAATCCGCCCCGGGAAAAACCCGATAGGCTTTTTCAAATAAAATGCCAGCTTTTTTATCATGATGTGATAAAGTTTCCGCAACGCCATAATGAATTAGAAAAACTCCACTAATAGGCGTATTAATTCCTTTTTCAAACAGAGCGTTTGCCTGATCAATCTGACCAGCACCATATAGGCACCATGCTTGCAACAGTAAAAACGTCATCTGACCCAATGGATCACCAGGAGGAGAAGTAAAATATTTTAATGCCTCTTTCCAGTTTCCCTTAACAATTGCATCATTTCTTAATACCAGGGCGGAAATTGGATCCTTATCTTCTTGTTTTGCCAAATTTACTGCAGCTGGATTGCCGGCGATCACACTATAGTAAAATGCCCTTTCACGTGCATCCGTGTTTTTTAGATCATGATTAAACACATTATTATAAAATTTTGCAGCGGTCACATTATCATCGGTCTGCGCCGCATAATAGGCAGACAGATAATCCCCGTACCCGCCCCTTTGATGCACCAGGGGAATAACAGGCTCTGGATCCTTTACAATTACGGACGCTTTAGATGCCGAGCTCATCCCAGCAATTAGAGAAAAAGATAAAAGCATGGTGCGTAGAAAGCGTGGGCATTGCATAATCACTATCTTCTCAATAAACTGAAATCTTAGTATATAAGGTTTCGTTAACCATCATTATATTCATCGTAATCTAAAATGTATGACCATTTATCATTGTTACAGCTATATTCTGAATGGGGTATAGATGAAAATTTAACTTCAGTAAGTATCAACCATTTAGAAAATAGAAAACCTATTCCTACTCTTCCTTTACCTAAAAAACAATCTGTTTCAACGAAAATTATAACAAAAACAAATCGACACTCCGCTTTTCAAACCAATAGTTTACAAGAAATAAACCAGGCTATCCTGGAATTCAAAGACTGTTCGCTTAAAAACACAGCCATGAATACAATACTTTCTGTTGGAGATCCAAAATCCCATATTTACATTATCGGGGATGTTCCCGATGCCGATGAAGATCGTAGCGGAAGGGTTTTCGCAGATACGGGAAATTTCTGGCTTGAACAGATGCTTGATAACATCGATATTTCTCTTGATGCTTGTTTTCGTATTCCGCTTGTTCCATGGCGCCCCCCAGGTGGACGACAAATATCAACGAATGAATTAGAACTTTGCCTACCTTTTTTATATAAATTACTAATCCTGTATCAACCCAGATATATCCTGACAATTGGACAATTACCTGCTAAGACCTTACTAAAAACCCCAGTCAATTTTAACCAGCTAAAAAATCAATGGCATTCATTCACATACTCTGGAATTCCTAACCCCATCCAACTTTTTCCATTACACCATCTTTCCCAAATTAACATTAATGCCAAGATCCGCCAGGTAACCTGGAAAAATCTCCTTTACATTCGTGCCACCATAGATAAAAACACTTGATTGAAGCATTATATATATTTCAGCGATAATATTTAATTACCTAAAATAAATAACTCTTGAATTACATGACACTCTTTCCTAATTAATATGTATTATGCAAGGGACAAACATTCTTTCCCCTTTGGCTGTCCGGGCTTTATTGGCAAGCGCAGCCTTGTTTGCAGGCGTATCAACTGTATCCATACGGGCAACTACGCCAAAACAGTTAGATCAGCGTGAAGAAACAATCATTACACAAGCTAGAAATATTATTCGAAATGGTAATGGTCGTGTCAGCTTTCCTCGTCCGTTAAATTCAATGGATGAACAGCGTATTCGCTATATATTTGATCTACAACGCAAAGGGGATTTCACAACGGCTCAATCTGAAACAATTCAGATTTCAGACAATTTGTTGCTCGGCGATATTCTTGCCGAGCGTTACCTAAACCCACATTTTTTACCAAATACAGGGCAATTAAAGTTATGGCTGAAAAATTTTGCATCTTATCCTGATTCATCTGATATTCAAAAGCGTCTGAACAATCTTGGCGCTATTAAAGTATCAATTCCCGTCAGTCAGAATCTACCTATTGATAACAACAATAATGTCATGGCTTATTTGCAAAGCCTTGATCATCTTAATTTCGAAACCAATTCCTTCAAAAGAAATCCTTTGTTGGATCAAACTGTTCGTGAACGCAGCGCATCAGGTTGGCAGGGAGCGAAAAGTGCCTTGCAGCTTATTCAACAGACACGCGGAATGAATAATCTATATGCCGCACAATTACAGGCAGAAATAGCTCAACAGCTCTTTGCAATGAATTATTCAGATCATGCCTATCAACTGGCTAAAAATGCGTTTAAATCATCCAATTACCGTGTTGGTTTGGCTGGATATGTCGCTGGATTAATTGCCTGGAAAAATAATGATATTGATCAATCCTTGAAATTTTTTGCACAGGCTTCAAAGGCAGATATTATCACTACCAATATTAGAGCAGGTACTTATTTCTGGGCTGCACGTTCATGTCTAAGAAAGGAAAATAAACAGGAATATATTATCTGGTTGCGCAGATCGGCTTCGTTTGTGCATACTTTTTATGGTATTTTGGCCAACCAGATTCTAAAAGAAAACGATCATGATACTTCAACAGAGAAGACTGATTTTCATCCTTTACTAAATTTCCTTAAATTTTCTTCTACAACACTTTCTCAAGTGGATATCAACACTATTGAAGCCACTGCTGAGGGAAAAAGGTTTTTTGCCTTACTACAAGTGGACGAAAAAAAACGGGCTGAGATTATTTTAAAACAGATATGGATAAAAAATAGAAAGAATCTTGCCCTTTTGCATTCCATTCAATTGATTGCAAAAACCATAGGCGCAAACGATTTATCTAAACAGCTTGTTGAGATAATTGCACAAAATGAAAATCTTCTCGACCACAATAAAAGCTTACCCTTACCCAATTTACATCCAAGGAATGGCTACAGAATCAATCCGGCACTTATCTATGCGTTGATCCGTTTAGAATCAAATTTCAATAGCAAGGCTGTTTCGAATACAGGGGCACGTGGCCTAATGCAAATCATGCCTATGACAGCAAAATATATTGCAAAACAAAAAAATAACGTATCGATTCATCGTTTGGATGAACTGCAAAATTCCGCTTTAAATTTGGAAATTGGTCAATTATACCTTATCCATTTATCAGGACTTTATAACAAGAAAAGCTATGATATGCTTCCAAAAGGGGGAAGCCTTATTCATATGCTGGCCAGTTATAATGCCGGACCTGTAATAACATCAAAATGGTTGAATTCAGCTGAGAATAATCAAGATCCATTACTGTTCATGGAAACAATTCCCATCAAGGAAACAAAAAACTATTTGCATAAAGCGCTGACTTTTCTTTGGATTTATTCTGATAAGCTTGATTTACCCTCTCCTTCCTTAAAGGCTCTGGCTCAAAACAAATGGCCTAAATTTACAAATGAAGTAAAATTGGCCCAAGCCATTACATTACATTAAAAAAAATCCCTTTTCTTTTTTTTAAGAAAAGGGATTTTTAAATACCTACTAGTTTTTTGCCACAGGTTGTCGACTTGCCTTTACACGAGTAACCCGACGATTTTCCATCTCCAAAACCTCAAAAAGCCAACCTGAAAAAACAACCTTGTCACCTGTAACCGGGACTCTTCGTAAAAGTGCCAAAATCAATCCGGCGACCGTATGATAACTTCCTTCCGCAGGTAAATCTCCTAAATCCAGCTGATCCCTGACTTCATCGACCTGAGTCGTCCCTTCCAGTAAATATTCATTACTTATCCCTGACTCAAGACGGGGGGCATCCAGAGACTGATTAATTTCACCCACAATTATTTTAAAAATATCCGAAACCGTTACAATTCCCTCAAATGAGCCATATTCGTCAAGAACCAGTAATATTCCTAATAAATCACCCCTCAATCGTTCCAGAGCGTCCAAGGCAGACATACTATCCGGAACAACAAGAGGACGCTGTAAACAGGCATTAATTGACAAGCTGTTTTTATGTAAAAGCTGGCTGAACAAATCATTAACCAAAACCACACCAACAGGATTATCAATTCCATTCTCACAAACAACCAATCGTGTATGTGAAATATTGTACAAAGCCTGTTTCAATTTGTCCCCTGAAATAGAACGATCAATCCATATAATTTCATTCCTTGGACGCATAACAGCCCTGACAGGTCGGTCAGCCAGTCGTAGCAAACGTTCAATCATATCCCGTTCTTCAACTTCCAGCACACCAACCTTGGCACCCTCGGCAATGTAGGCCCTTAATTCCTCTTCTGTTACAGAGACAGAAACTTTATTATGTCTTCTTAATAATTTCAAAACGCATTCAGAGGATTTACTGAGGACCCAAACTGCAGGAGAGGCAATCTTTGATATAATTATAAATAGCCAGGACAGGCGGACAGCAATGACCTCAGGCTCTAGTAACGCCAACTGCTTTGGAACCAGTTCCCCAAAAATTAGCATAAAAAAAGTAATAACCAAAACAACGATAAGAATCGACAAGTCATCTGCCCAGATTTTGATTAACGAAAATTGTTCAAGCCAATGCCTTAGACAATTTTCAATACGGGATCCCCCAAAGGCTCCCTCAAATATTGAAACAAGCGTAATACCAACCTGAATAGTGGGTAAAAAACTTTGTGGTTTATCAATTAATCGTAAAGCCCCTTCAACACCCTTCACCCCTTGATGTTGCATCGCAACCAGCCGGGCTTTTCGGCTTGATATTAAAGCAAGTTCGCCCATAGCGAAAATACCATTCAAAAAAATCAAGCATAAAATAACAATAATTGAAACAAGCATTTACTTAAATCCAATAAATGTAATCATAATAAAAAACAGAAATTACAAAAATAATCTAACAAAATTGTTACTAATAAAAAATAATAAATCTGTTATACTTATTTTTACTTTGAGTATGATTTAACATTTTTATTTTTATTTCTGTAATAAATTTGTTCCTTACACAACTATTAAAAAAGGCAAGCTTGAAAAAGTAAGCTTGCCTTTCCTTTTATTCCACAAAAGATACCAATGTATAATCAGGCTTCCTGAACAGCCACCTTTTTAACACGACGAACTGCTGTCCGTTTTTTAACTGAATCCTTAGGCAGTTTCTTCATTAATTCCGCCACCTGTTCATTATAATCATATTTTGCCTGTCTCTGTTGTGACAAATCTATTTCGGGTGCCATCACACCTTCAACCTTGGGTCCTGTTAAAGCAACCTGAGCAATATGCCATGGACGTTTGATCGCATCCTTAACAGCGGTAGCTTCATATCCGGAATGAACCATGCAATTGGCGCATTTTTCGTAATTGCCCGTACCGTACTGATCCCATTGAGTTTCATTCATCAATGCTTCAAACGTCGGTGCATAACCTTCTCCCAACAGATAGCATGGACGTTGCCATCCAAAAACTGTTCTTAAAGGCTTACCCCAAGGAGTACAGTGATATTGCTCATTTCCAGCCAGAAAATTCAGGAATAATGGAGATTGCGTGAAACGCCATTTATGTCCCTTTCCCAATCTGAAAATTTCACGAAATAATTTTTTGGTATTTTGACGGTTCAGGAAATGTTCTTGATCTGGCGCCCTTTCATAGGCATAGCCAGGAGCAGTCATAATACCATCAACCCCCAACTCCATAACACTGTCAAAAAATGCCGCTACACGATATGGATCGGCATTATCAAACAGGGTGCAGTTGATTGAAACCCTGAACCCTTTAGACTTGGCAAGTTTTATTGCTGAAACGGCACGATCGTAAACCCCCTGCTGACAGACAGAAGCGTCATGCATGGACTTGTCACCATCCAAATGAATATCCCATGAAAAGAATGGAGATGGTTTATAATCGTCAATCTTTTTTTCAAGCAACAATCCATTAGTACACAGATATACATACCGTTTACGAGCGATCAATCCCTCAATAATCTGTGGCATTTCCTTATGCAACAAGGGTTCACCCCCTGCAACTGCCACGACAGGGGCGCCACATTCAGCATCAGCATCCAAACATTCCTGCACACTCAATCGCTGATTCAATATCTCAGCAGGATAATCAATCTTTCCGCAACCAGAACAGGCCAAGTTACAACGTAATAAAGGCTCCAACATCAAAACGAGTGGATATTTTTCACGTCTTTTTAGATGTTGTTTAACAACGTAGCTACCGACTCGTACTGCCTGCATCAGAGGAACAGCCATTTATCTAAGCTCCCAAACCGGTTTAACCGATATTAACATATAACAAATGCGTCATTCATAAGATAAATGACCCTTAACAACAAGAAAAAAATATTATTAGTAAAAAACGTACTTTACGACAAAAACGTTTTATTTTAAATTTCAAAAGCCTTGCCGTCTCTCTTTTTCCTTCTTTAAAGTAACAATTTACTTCATAGATGTGTTCCTCAAGCAACAAATTTAATATCTCGTTTGAAAAAAAAGATAAAATCAGCCATAAAAGCTTAATAAAAAAGTGTAATATATTGTTCGCTTTTTATCCTTTTTTATTCATGAAAGGTGATAGATTTTACATAACGTGTATTTGAATATCATCTAAACTCGAGTATAAGCTAAAAAACTTAACATTTATATTAAGCTATTATGTAACAGTTACGGACGAAATATAACATGGATGAACAAACCGAAACGCCTAAGAACAAAGAAAATCTTATGGAAAATGAATCGGCTAATCATTTAAAATCCATTCCTACTTATGGACGTTTCCCTTTATTAGACCGCGTTCATACCCCAACAGATCTCAAAAACCTTTCCATTGAACAGCTAGAACAGCTAGCCAAGGAATTACGTGCCGAAACAATAGATGTCGTTTCCACAACAGGTGGACATTTAGGGGCCTCTTTGGGTGTGGTTGAACTTACTGTTGCATTACATGCTGTTTTTGATACACCAAATGACTCACTAATATGGGATGTTGGTCATCAGGCTTATCCCCACAAAATATTAACTGGTCGTCGTGAATTTATTCGTACATTACGTCAACCTGGAGGATTATCAGGCTTTACAAAACGTTCAGAAAGTATATACGACCCTTTCGGAGCCGCCCATTCCTCAACCTCGATCTCGGCAGGATTGGGTATAGCTGTTGCAAACCATTTTAAGGCCAAAAAAGATCCAGCATATGATGAACGCAGTGTCATAGCGGTAATCGGTGACGGATCCATTTCAGCTGGTATGGCCTATGAGGCCATGAATAATGCTGCAGTTGCTGGGCCAGGTGCAGAACGATTAATTGTCATCCTGAACGATAATGAAATGTCCATTGCCCCACCTGTCGGTTCAATGTCCGTTTATCTATCGCAGCTTCTCTCGTCACGTCATTTCTTGGGGCTAAGAGATCTTGCCGCCAGAGTTGCCAGCAAATTACCCGAGAGTCTTGAAAAAAAGGCAAAACGGGCCGAAGAATATGCCCGTGCTTTAATGACGGGCGGGACATTGTTTGAAGAACTAGGTTTCTATTATGTGGGGCCAATTGATGGACATAATTTACAACAACTGGTTCCTGTCTTAAGAAATCTGCGCGATGCCGAACATATCGGTCCAGTACTTTTACATGTCGTAACCCAAAAGGGACATGGATATAAACCGGCTGAATCTTCAGGCGATAAATATCATGCTGTCTCCAAATTCAATGTCATAACAGGAAAACAGAATAAAGGACCGCCCGGACCACCATCGTATACCTCGGTTTTCAGTAATGAACTGCTAAAATGCGCTGAAAAAGATGACAAAATTATTGCCATAACCGCTGCGATGCCATCTGGTACAGGATTAGACAAATTTGAACAGAAATTTCCTGAACGTTATTTTGACGTCGGCATTGCTGAACAACATGCGGTTACATTTGCCGCAGGTCTGGCAACCGAGGGGTTAAGACCTTTCTGTGCTATATATTCCTCTTTTCTGCAACGTGCCTATGATCAAGTCATGCATGACGTTGTCCTGCAGAATTTACCTGTTCGTTTCGCCATTGATCGCGCTGGACTGGTTGGAGCTGATGGGGCAACCCACGCTGGTACCTTTGATATTGCATATTTGGGATGTCTACCAAATATTGTTATCATGGCTCCCAGCAATGAAGTTGAATTAGCTCATATGACAGCAACCGCAGCAGCTTTTGATGAAGGTCCAATCGCCTTCAGATATCCACGTGGCCCTGGTATTGGTCTTTCTTTACCGGCAGAAAGTCAAATTCTTCCAATTGGTAAAGGAAAAATCATTCAGGAAATGGGAGAGCAGACCGGTGATGAAAAGGGGGGAATTGCCATCTTGTCTTTCGGAGCCCGTTTGGCAGAATGTTTAAAAGCTGCCGAAACCCTTAAACAATATGGATTGCCCCCTACAATTGTCGACGCTCGTTTTGCTAAGCCTCTTGACAAAGGATTAATTGATCAGCTGGCTAGAAACCATAAGGTTCTTATCACTATTGAGGAGGGATCAACAGGCGGATTTGGAGCATTTGTCATGCAACATCTTGCCCAGAACGGTCTTTTAGATCATGTAAGGTTCAGGCCAATGGTTCTACCTGATTATTTCATTAACCATAATAACCAAACCGCGCAATATATTGAGGCAGGTTTAGATGCTCCATCTATTGTCAAAACCGCTTTAAAAGCTTTAGATGTACCTTTGGAAATTTAAATATAAAAAGTTTAGGTAGATTCAACTATGAAATTTCATCGTCATATCCTGTTATGCAGTGTTACAGCCTTTATAGGCTTTAATTCTCCAATCGCAATTCATGCAAATGATACTGCCGTCCGTCCTGTTTCTGTAACCGGATCTGATACAGAAAATTCCATTAAAACACCTGTTGTCAATCTGTATCGCATCCTAAGCCAACTTCAACAGTCCAAGCAAACCCCTGCTGAAAAAGGCATGACCGCCCTTAGAAAAGTTTTAAATGATTCCTATGATTTCTCTTCAATTTTAAGCAGTACGGTTGGCTATCGTTACGATTCATATTCCGAAGCTGAAAAAGAGCAGCTTTTGCAAGCTTTCACTAATTATACAGTTGCACGGTATTATTCCAGTTTTGCCAAAGAAAAAGGTACGGAATTTAAAATTTTACCAAATGTTAAAAATGCAACGACAAACGATGATAAAATTATTAAAACCAGGGTTGGGGACGCAAGTGATATGGGATCAGCAACAGAAATCAACTATCTGTTGCGTAAAACCCCACAAGGATGGAAAATTGTCGATGTGTTGCTGAATGGTCATATCAGTCAAATCGCCATTCAACATGGTGACTTTAGTTCGACCCTGGCAAAAGGTGGCAGTCAAGGATTGATTGAAATGTTAAACAAGAAAACACAATCCTTCATGTCAAAAAACAACTCCTAATCTAACAGTCTATATGTTTTGGTCCTTACAAACGAAAATTAAATTAACACGAATTTTATCCATTTGTACATTACTGGGGTGCATTCAATCTGGAATCAGCTGTCTGCTTATCTATTTCTTTAAAAAAAAAATCAAAAAACAAAAAAAATATACAGCCCCCTCTTCCCTTCCCCCAGTAACAATCTTAAAGCCTTTGGCTAATACAGAACCCCTCCTTTATGAAGCTTTACAAAGTTTCTGCGAACAGAATTATCCAGATTTTCAATTAATTTTTGGCGTTCAAGATAGAAAAGACCCTGCAATTGAAATTGTTCATCATCTACAGAATCAATATCCCAATCGCGATATTAAACTGGTTATCAATCCAGAGATTCACGGGGTAAACCGCAAAGTATCAAATTTAATAAACATGTTTTCCTACGCAATCCATGACTGTCTGCTTATTTCAGATTCCGATATTCATACACCGCATCAGAATTATTTAAGAGAAACCATTCCCTTATTGGATAATGACAATGTTGGACTGATAACCTCTTTATATAGTGGATTACCTTATGAATCCTCTATTGTCCAAATGCTGGCCAGTGCTCATATCAATTATAACTTTATGCCGGGCGTGATACTTTCACGCTATCTGGGCCGTCAGGATTGTTTTGGTGCCTGTGTTGCAATCAAACGATCCATACTTATGAAAATTGGCGGATTAAAAGCTCTGTTACCCTATATTGCAGACGATGCAAAACTTGGAGAGCTTATCAGAAAACAAAATTTAGAGGTTATTCTTTCACCTTCCATCGTTAAGACAACTGTTTCTGAAAATACTTTTCAAGCTTTATATAAACATGAGTTGCGCTGGAATCGTACCGTTTTTACGGTGGAACCCCTTGGTTTTACATGCTCTTTCATCCAGCTTCCCCTATTCTGGATTTCTCTTGCTGTTTTACTGAACCCTCTGGAAAAAAAATCATGGATTAATTTTTTAAGCTGCTGGATTTTTCAATCTATTTGTTGTTTAGTAATCAATAAAAAGATTAAACTTGACCTTAAGTTAATTCCTTTCCTGTTACCCTTAAGGGACTGGACCTCGGCTTCTATTATGATGAGAAGTATTTTCAAAGAAGATATTGAATGGCGTGGACAAAAAATGACTTTTAAAAAAAACCAAGGTTCCAATAGTTAAACGATAGTGATAGATAATTGAACCAATTAAGTATTTTTAAACAACCATAATAAAATAGAAAAAATCAAAGGATTAGTTCCATCATGATGAAGACTCTGTTTCTACAACCTCCCTCCTTTGAAGGTTTTGATGGAGGTGCAGGTTCCCGCTACCAAGCCAAGCGCGAAATTAAATCATTCTGGTATCCAACTTGGTTGGCCCAACCGGCAGCCCTTATCCCGAACAGTCGCCTGATTGATGCGCCCCCTGCAAGAATGACGATGGAACCCATTCTTGCTGATGTGAAAAACCGTGATCTGGTGATCATGCATACTTCTACCCCATCCTTTTCATCGGATGTCAAGGTTGCAAAAATGCTCAAGGATGCAAATCCTTCCCTCAAAATTGGCATGGTCGGTGCAAAGGTTGCTGTTCAACCCCAGGAAAGTCTTGAAAAGAGCGATGTTATTGATTTTGTAGCCCGGAATGAATTTGACTTTACATTGAAAGAAGTCGCAGAAGGTCGCGATTTCAAAGATATTGACGGCATATCCTGGCGGGATGCAAATGGCAAAATTGTTCATAATAAAAACAGGGCAATGATTGAAAATATGGATTCCTTGCCTTTTGTTACCGAGGTTTACAAAAGGGATCTTCATATTGAAGATTATTTCATTGGATATTTAAAACATCCATATCTTTCCCTATATACTGGCCGTGGATGCAAATCACGCTGCACGTTCTGCCTGTGGCCACAAACAGTAGGTGGACATCGTTATCGTACACGAAGTCCAGAACATGTCGCGGCAGAAATTCGTTTGGCTCAACAATATTTTCCACAAGTTAAAGAATTTTTCTTTGATGATGATACATTTACAGATGATCTTCCTCGTGCGGAGGCAATCGCTCGTGAATTGGGAAAATTAGGGGTGACCTGGTCCTGTAACGCCAAGGCGAATGTTCCCCGTAGCACCTTGAAAGTGTTAAAGGATAATGGGCTGCGCCTATTGCTGGTTGGTTATGAAAGCGGAAATCAGCAAATCCTGCATAACATTAAAAAGGGAATGCGAATCGAGGTTGCACGTGAATTCACAAAAAACTGTCATGAACTTGGAATTAAAATCCACGGCACCTTTATTCTCGGTTTACCAGGAGAGACCAAGGAAACAATCCAGGAAACAATCAAATTCGCCACTGAAATCAACCCTCATACTTTACAGGTTTCCCTAGCCGCTCCATATCCAGGAACATTTCTGCATCAGCAGGCACTTGAAAATGGATGGCTGGATGAAAATAATGCGGAATTGATTGATGAACATGGCGTTCAGATCGCCCCTTTGCATTATCCTCATTTATCTCATACGGAAATTTTTGATAGCGTTGAAACATTTTACAAGAAATTTTACTTTCGCGCTCCCAAAATAGCATCTATTGTAGGAGAGATGATCACCAGCCCACAAATGATGAAACGTCGCTTACGTGAAGGTGTCGAATTTTTCCAATTTCTACGAGATCGCCATACATCATAATAAACGATAAAGAAATTTTGTGACAAGAAAAATTCTTATTTCAGCAGATGATTTCGGTTTATCTGTCGAGGTCAATGAGGCAATTGAAATTGCACATCGGCAAGGAGTCCTGAGTACTGCGAATCTTATGATTGCAGGCGATGCAGCTGAGGATGCAATCATAAGAGCCAAAAGAATGCCAAATTTGCAGGTTGGATTGCATGTTGTTGTCATTGAGGGAAAATCGATTTTGCCAAAAAGTGAGATTCCACTTCTTGTCGATGAAAATCGTCTTTTCCCCTCACAACAACTTAAAATGGGAATCAACTACTTTTTCAATCAACACATCCGTAGACAACTGGAAAAGGAAATCAGGGCTCAATTTGAAACCTTTAGGAAAACAGGACTGGCTCTTGATCATATCGATGTGCATAAACATATGCATCTTCACCCAACCATTGCCCAGCTTATTATAAAAATCAGTCATGATTATCGGTTGCAACGAATAAGACTTCCCAAAGAACCCGTTAAGACTCTCAGATCCATTGATCAGACAACCAATCTAGATAATACAAATAACTTGCTGGTTTATTATTGGTGCAAACTTCTTGAAGAACAGATCAAAAAAGCCGGGATGAAATATTTTGATTGGTGCTTTGGCTTATCCTGGTGTGGGCATATGACATTTGACCGTATCCAGAAATTAATCCCGTCCCTACCACAAGGTAATTCTGAATTGTTTTTCCATCCTGCAACCACAAAAACGGGATTATATAATCAACTTATGCCTCAATATGAACCTGAAAAGGAGCTGGAGACCCTCTGTCACCCAGACTTCCCCAAGCTGCTTCAGGAACATGGCATTCATCCAATTACTTGGAAAAACATTTAAAATATCTCAACGGATAGCTGTTTCAATCCAGCCTTTCAATTTTTCCTTTGGTAAGGCTCCTACCTTGGTTGATAAAGGCTGTCCATCTTTGAACAAGATAAGGGTTGGAATTCCCCTAACTCCATAATTTGTTGGCACCTCAGGGTTTTCCTCGACATTAACCTTGGCAACAACTAATTTACCTTGCATTTCTTTTGCTAATTCTTCCAAAACTGGAGCAATCATTTTGCAAGGTCCGCACCATTCCGCCCAGAAATCAACCAAGACGATTTGATCGGATTTCAATACATCCTGTTCAAAACTTTGATCTGTTACTTTTTTAGTAAATTCGCTCATTTCTACCTCATAACTTTTAAAATATTCTTCATATCTACTAAATAGATGACTGTCCTTGATGTCAAATATTATTAAGATTGTCTATATCTGTGCCGGCAAATAATTTTCAAGTAAAGCAATGGGCAATTTCATTATTTTTAGAGCATCCGTCCAAATCAGTAACGGCTCAATTTGATGATATGGATAAATTTCCTTTAATAAGATCCAATAAGATGCCATCTGCCTTAAATAAATTTTGGATACCATTTCAACAGTATCCGGCACTTTTTGACCGGATTTAAAATCACATAGTAAAATTTTATCCGGTAAAATACGCATACGATCAATCTGACCCGTAATGACAAGATCATTGACAATACCTGTTACAGGTTGTTCAACCAAACTATCAGAATCAAACAATTTTTGTAATTCTGGATTATTAATCAACTGGATAACTTGATGAACGATTTTATCCAATTCCTGACCGGATAGTTTAACATTTTCTCGCTTGAACCATTGATATGCCAAGTCATAACGCTTTTCACAAGGGTAATTTGGCAAATATTGTAATAAGGCATGAATGACTCGACCACGATAAAAAGGATCTTTTTTCTTTCTTGTTTTAACCGGTGATATTTTAGAAGGAACCTCACCAAATATTATCCCGTCTGGTCGACTTGGAATATAATGGGGTAATATGACATTTTCATCAGGTAACGCAACAGCCTTTCCTTTTTGTTGCAACCATTTGGGCAAAATTATTGATTTGCTGGATTGATTTCCAAAATCATCCGGTGAACAATTCATATTGTATGAAAGGGAATTACTTTTATTTTCTATAAAATGATGTGTTCCTTCCCAAATTTCTTGGAAAAAACAGGCCTGCAAATCAGGCAACTGCTTCATCGCCTTTTCACAATAATCATACCAAGTGTTTTCAGTTTTTTTATTTTTGGATTTTTGCCAGCCACAAACCAATAACCATTCACTTGCACGCGTTAAAGCAACATAAAGCAGACGATTGCTTTCTTCGGTATCCAATTGCAATTTAAATGACCTATATTCTTTACTTTCCCTAATATCGCAATTTTTATTTGGAACATATAAAGGGATTTTGATATTCTTTTCCGCATCCTCTTTCCAAACCAGAACCTGATCAGATTGAAACCCGCCCTGTTTAGATGCGGGATTCACGGTATCAGGTAAAATGACTAAACGCCCCTGCAGTCCTTTCGCACCATGTACCGTCATAATCCTAACCATATCAAGGTCTGCTTCCGCCTCGTTTTTTATGGTACGTTCGGATTGTTTCAACCAATATAAAAAACCCTGTAAAGATGGGATATGATTATCTTCATATTGCATTGCCTGGAAAAGTAATTCATCAATCGCCTCAAGTGCCTCTTCCCCCAAACGGGCGAGAAATCTTTCCCGTCCACGATGTTCCCCCAAAATCTCAACCAACAAGGCATAGGGCGTAACATAATCCACTCTGGCAAACAATTTTGAGAGCATTAACCATGCCTCCTGCCAGTCTTTCCTTTCCAAATGTCGAATAAACAAGGCATTCCACAAAGTCTGGCCTTTTATTCTTGATCCGGCAAGCTCCATAAGACTTTCTTCATCCAATCCCCCCAAAGGTGATTTTAAGACACATGCCAAGGTCAAATCATCCTGCGGCAATAAAAGCACCTCACAAAGTACCAATAGATCCTGTACGACTATTTGATCAAGCAATTGTGTTTTAACCAGATTGACCAATGGAATATTTTTCATTTTCAGAGCCCGGATCAAGGCCCGTGAAAAATCAGATCGTTTCCGGATTAAAATAAGAATATCACCTGCCCTGATGGGACGCCCACCATAAGGTGGTACCCTGCCGATCTGTCCCTTAATCCAATCGGCAAGACATTCAGCCAAAACCATGTCAGGTGTTGAATGATACTGATTTTTCCTCAATGGTTTCCATAAGGTTTCCAAATCCTCCTTTTCCATATCATCCATCATCGCTAATGGCCATATATCAACCCGCCCGGGAGCAGATATCTTCGCCGAACGATGCTGGCGAAACTGATCCATTGATAAATTATCCCAGACGCCTGTTAATCCATTTTCAGGCGAAAAGACCTGATCTACGAAATCAAGAATAATCTGACTGGAACGAAAGGAAACCCGTAATTGGGGATCCGCCCATAATTCACCTGCCTCTTTTACCTTTTTTGATATTTTTTCACGAAAATTAAAAAATTCCTGTGGCTTTGCCCCCTGAAAAGAATAGATGGATTGTTTGTAATCTCCAACGGCAAAAACCGTTCTGGAATGATGCGAAACAGGATCCTTACCCAATCCCGCAAAAAATTCAGACGAAATATTATCTGCAATCCGCCATTGTTCAGCCGAATTATCCTGTACTTCATCCAACAAAATATGTTCCAAACCGCCATCGAGCTTGAACAAAACCCAAGCGGCACCAGGATTATCAAGCAAATCCAAAGTGTAATTAATCAAATCACTGTAATGCAAAACCCCTTGGGCACGTTTAATATCTTGATAATGTTGCCAAATTAATGAAAAGACATTCAAAAGAGCCCCTGTATATTCATAAATGTCATAGCGATTGATTGTTTCAGCAATCTGATACATATAGTCAGCCTGTTCATTCAACAAAACTGCAATCGCGTTATTTTCCCCCTTATTGACAGTAAAATTTTTAACTTCACCATTTTTTTTAAGCAAGGTCTCCTGTATTATATCCCATTGAACAATTCGTTGATCGCTCGAAAGATCAAACCATCGAATACAGGATTCTATTGCCGCTCTAGATTTTTTATTTTTAATATCCCGATTCAGTTCCAGACATTTTCTAATGTCCTTTTCTGCTGGCCAGATTTCACATACACGAGCTAAATAATCCTGTTTATTGGAAAAATCCAGCTTTAAACATGACCGTAAATAAGCGGAAAATTGTCGCTGTTGAATCAAACGTAAAACTGGCTGTAAATATTGCTGATTTTGTTGTAGTTCCTGTAAAAGCTCCAAAAAATGATTATTATTGATTAATGGGCTTAAGACCTGAATATCATGATCAGAAATTTCATCAATTTTTTCGTTAAAAGCCCTTTTGAAGGTTAATAAATTATCACCCTCCTCAATAACCTTGAACTGAGGAATAATTCTGGCCTCCAAAGGGAAACGCTGCAGGATAGATTGACAAAATGCATGATTGGTTTCAATCCGCATACCCCCTGGTAAATCCAAAATTTCTGCAAACAATGCCCGAGCCGCTCTGCGCATCTTATCGCACGGATTGATTTGTAAATCGAGCAAAGCCCTATCCAGTTCTTGATTCGTATAGCCAACCCATTCACTTAATTTTTTTTGCAACCGAATTGCCATTTCGGCAGCCGCGGATTTGGAATAGGTTAAACATTGGATCCGCTGCGGTTGTATACCGGGATGAATTTTACCCTTTTTATCAGTCCAGGGCATCATTAACCGTAATAAACGATCAACAAGAAGTTTTGTCTTACCGCTTCCTGCCGATGCGGATACAAAAACTGAATAATGCGGATTAGAGGCATCTCTTTGTTGCCTGTTCGCTTCTTCAACAGGATCTGAAAAAGAAAACTGCCGCTGCATCATGATCCCCCAGTTCCCAATCCCCATTCAAGAAAACGAGCCAAATGCTTATAATCTCCAAAAACAGGCAGGGTTTGTACATATTCTTTTATTAAATGAGGACGTGGACGGGATAAATAAGGCTGTTCCTGATCACAATAGGCAATAATCAGCTTTTGAAGAACTTGCCAGTATCTTTCGCTTAAATTTGTGGCATCCCCTTCTTTTTGAATATTATCTATATGGATTTCCTTACCTTCCTCTATTCCCCCCTTTAACTCCCAATATGTAAATTTTGAAATTTCATGTTCAGCCAGACTTTTATCAAACCCGCCATAATAAGCCATTGCCGCTTCCAAGGGTAACTGCGGAAACAATCCGTTCTTCACATTTATACACGCAGGGGTAACACCTGTTTTGTAATCATATATTTCTACAGTTCCATCCGTGTTTAGCTGTATTCGATCCGCAACACCCCGTAAGGTAAAGTCAATTCCTGCGGACAACTGAAAATAATGATGGCCTTCTTTTTCAAGATAAAACTGAGGAAGCATTCGACTATTACGACGTGACTTTTCCTGTTGGTAAACCCAATGGGCAATTTTTAATAACCGTGCATGCCACCATTTCTTATAAGAAATTAAGATATCCTGACGTTTATCCAGTACATCCAAAAGAGTCTGCTCTATTCCGCTTAGCGTCCATTGTTTGCTATAATTTTCATAAACATTCTTTAACCCTTCATGAACTATCAACCCAAAAATACTGGTTGATCGATCTTCCTCCAAACCAACAATTTTTCTTAAATTAAGTATTTTTTTCGCATAAATCTCATAAGGATCCTTTATCCATCGCTCAACATCAGTTATGGAAATGGATTTTGGACGCAACGCCGGCAAAGGTTTCGGAGAAGGACATTCCATTGGGGTTGGAGATCCATCTGGTTGATCAAGATATTTTGTCCACAACAAAGCCGGATGCTGCTGAATCACACTCTTACGCCCCTTCAACCACGCCTTAAGACGGACAATCCAACGTGATTGCACAACTGGCGCATTTTCCTGTCTTAACGGTGAAGACAAAATCACTTCTGGTATCGAACAACACAAAGCCATAAAAGCATAGGCTGTACGACCTATTTCAATATCCGGCAGTCCCATCCCCATTTTTTCACGCATCGGGCGGCTTAGCCAAGAACCAGAATCAATGGAGGGTGGCCATACCCCTTCGGATAATCCCCCTAAAATTACCATATCAACATTCTGCAACCGTGCTTCAAGCAATCCCCAGATATATACCCTTGGATGAAGCTGTTTAACCTCTCTCCCTTGTAGGGCACGGCGCGTGTGAACAATTAATCCTTGAAACGATGCCCTGAAAATGCTGGCAAATTCAGATAAAGTAACCACCTTTATATATTCAGTTTCAACAATAAGATCTCTTAAATGCTCGGCAAGTGCATTTCCCTCTTCAGCTTTCCATAGAATATCCTCTCCATTCTGTTCTTGATTAGAGGCAAGCTGTTCCGCAGCTCTTGCCAAATACGTCACCCATTCGCCAACCGTATATTTTGTAGTTTTTCCCAACAGAGTTTGCACATTCTGTTTCAATCGATCCAGCAAGCTGACCAATTCAGATGAGTTGGAAAAAAAATATGCGATATCGGTTCTTAGGGTATCCTTATCCAACAGCTTAATTTCTTCGATTTTCCGCTTCAATGCCGCTTGAATGACTGATAAACCAGAGGCTGCAAATTGTCTTAGAATAAAGATCTCCAGCAAACGGCTATAATCACGGCATAAACTGGCAGGCAATCCACAACAAGCAAATGGATGTTTAAGTAAGGATAATAAAGATAAAGGGGTAAAATCCTCGACACAAGCTTGCAAAATCAAATTTAAAAAGACTGTGCCGGCCGTTTTATAAAGTGGTTCACCAGCACTATCATCCGCGATAACCCCCCACCGTCCCAGTTCCAGAGAAACACGCATTGCCAAATTACGATCAGGTGTAACAAGTGCAATTCTTTTCTGTGGAATTTCCAGGGCATCTCGAATCATTAACGCAATGGCTATTGCCTCTTGCTGCTGATTGAGCGGTTCAATTAAAAAACATTGATCCAAATGTACAAGACGCCGGTTTATTAACCAGCTTTCCAAACGGTCAGCAGGTAATAAAATTTGCTGAAATGCTGATACACGCTCCTTACAAATTGGTTGAACACATGTATGATCCCAGTATTGAAAATCAGAACGCTTAATACCTAATGCCGAAAACATTTTGACAAGTTCGGCATAGGGATGCGTGACAGGCAAAGCATTCCAGCTTTCCTCTGACAAATCCTCCTGTAACCCGGAAACAATCAAACGTCCGCGTGGCAATTGAACAACCGTGGACAGAAATTCAACAATAACGGGCCTTGCATCTGCAAATCCGACCACCCAAACTGGATCCTGGCATCCAGAATTCCGCCAACTTTTAGCCTGGGTTTTTAAAAGAGCTATTACCCTTTCTACGGGATTCATCAATTGATTATCCTGTAACCATTGAGGCCATATCTCGGTTATAATTGATAGAAATTTTAGAATATTTTGCCAGTGCTGTGCATATTCATCCTCAACCGCTTTTGATAAAGCCGTCTTTAAATCACATCCAATCCATTCCGCCTCATCCATTAAATCAGCCAGGGATTTAGCCAAATTCCAAGCTTCACCAGCCTGAATTTGATTACCAAGCTCATGATTCATTTGTATAATTAACGATGTCAGAATTGATAATCTTTTTACAGGATGAACTGCGGGAAAAAGTGTCAGTTCCTCTTTGCTATTAAAAGATAATCCTGCCTCATCTATAGTGCCAATGGAAATAATTTTGGGTAAAAGCAGCGGTTTCCCTTTATTAACTTTAATAAAACTATTAATTAACGCTTTTACGGTTCTCTGATTGGGAACAATAACCATTCCACACGGGTAACCCCCTTGAGAATGCATTTCCTCCATCCATTTTTGAGCAATCGTATCCAAAAATACTGCATTAAAGGGGATCGTGATATATTTAGACATTTTCAAATAATCATGAAGGTCATTTTATTATTCAAGCAAGTTTAGCCGTTCATCCCAGCCTGAAAGGACAACACGACGCCCGGAATCAGAATGTAGAGAAAAATCAATATGCAAAGCCCCGTCAGGAACAAAATCCTGCAAACGCTCTGGCCATTCGACCAAGACAACACCCTCCATTGCATCATCCCAATCCAACTCGATTAAATCCTGTTCATTTTCCAACCGCCACAAATCATAGTGATATAAATGAAATTTTGGGCTTTCATAATGTTGTACCAAGGTAAAAGAAGGACTGGGAACTTCCATTTCAGAATCTTCACAAATAGATCGCAAGAATGACCGAACAAAAGCAGTTTTACCAATACCCAAAGGACCTGATAATAAAATGGCGTCACCTGTCTGTATTAAACGGGAAATTTTTACAGCCAAATCATTTGTTGCTTGCAAATTTGGTAAATCATACATTTTTATAATCATGATTACATAAAACTTAACTGGTAATAAAACGATTTAATAATAACTTACAGAAAGTTAACATTTCTAGATTACAGATATGTCTTGATAATAAATATATTCAATAAAATTCATTTTATAACAATTTTTTTTCAAACTATTATTTTATGCTTATTTTAATATGTAAACTCTTTGCAATCATCCTTATAATTCTATTTTTTTCTTATATTAAAGGTCAATATAATGATTGGAACCTCTATCACGACTGATATTGCCATAATTGGTACGGGTCCGGCCGGCTTATTTGCCGCTTTTGAATGCAGTATGCTAAAAATGAAGTCTATCTTGATTGACACACTGGATACAGTGGGGGGACAGTGTTCAGCCCTATATCCAGAAAAACCAATTTATGATATTCCCGCTCATCCAAGTATTACCGCACAATCTCTTATTGATTCTCTAGAAAAACAAATTGAACCTTTTGATATTCCACGCCTTTTATCAAACAAGGTTGTAGAAATGGAAGGTCAGAAAGGAAATTTCACTTTAAAAACCGATAAAAACAATATCATTCATGCCAAAGGCATAATCATTGCCATTGGTGCAGGGTCTTTCGGTCCGAATCGTCCACCGTTGGAAAATATAGAAGCTTATGAACAGGCCAAAACCGTTCATTATTACATCCGAAAAAGTGATTCATTTATAGACAAAAATATTGTCATTGCCGGTGGAGGGGATTCAGCGGTTGACTGGGCACTGACCTTAAAAGATAAGGCCAAATCCATCACCTTGATTCATAGAAGAGACCGTTTCCGGGCTTCACCGGAAAGTCTTGCACGTCTTGAAACGGCGATTTCAGAAAAAAAAATCAATAAACTTGTCCCCTACCAGCTTCGTAAGCTGCATGGAAAACAAGGCGTTCTAGAATCAGTTGATATTATTTCACTAGACAAACAGATTAGATCTCTTCCAGCCGATCATTTACTGGCCTTTTTTGGCCTGACCACTGATCTTGGCCCTTTACAATCCTGGGATATTGACATTATTCAAGGAAGAATTCCGGTAACTCCATCGACCTGTGAAACAAGTCTGGAAGGAACATTTGCCATCGGAGATATCGCTTTTTATCCAGGAAAATTAAAACTTATATTACAAGGATTCAGCGAGGCCTCTATGGCTGCTTATGCGTTATATAATATTGTTAATCCAGAAACACCACTGCATTTTGAACACTCAACAACACACGGAATTCCAGTAAAACCATAGATCCCAGTTTCCAAGGTCTTTATAATGATGCAACCCTATATTTCCATAAACCCTGATCTTTTTACCAAAAATGCGGGGGCAACTTTATCTATTGATTTAAGTGCGATTATAAAAAATTATGATTTGCTCAATAACAAAACAAAAATGGCACGATGTGGGGCTGTCGTCAAGGCAAACGCTTATGGACTGGGAATGTTACCGGTGGCAAGGGCATTACAAAAAACAGAATGCAAGAATTTTTTTGTTGCTTATCTAGATGAAGGAATTGCACTTAGATCAATATTGGGAAATGAATACGCAATCTATGTCCTGAACGGTTTTTATCCATATGATGCCAAAACATTTATCAATTATAACCTGATCCCGATTCTAAATGACCTGAAACAGGTAAAGTTATGGGTACAAATATGTAAAGATGCCAATTTTAATTATCCTGCCGCCTTGCAATTTGATACAGGCATGTCTCGTTTCGGTCTTGACATAAACAATTTAAGAATCATCCAGGATGAATCTATATCACCTTTCATTCCTACCCTGACCATCAGCCATCTAGCCTGTGCCGATGATCCAAATCATTCATTAAATCTTATTCAATTGCAACGGTTTAAGGCTTTTATCCATCACTTTCCTTCCGTACCGGCCAGTTTATCAGCTTCAAGTGGTATTTTTCTAGGTGAAAATTGGCATTTCGATCTAACACGTCCAGGAGCGGCATTATATGGGATCAACCCTGTTCCTGGACACAAGAATCCCATGTATCCTGTTGTGACATTACGAAGTAAAATCTTACAATTAAGGGAAATTCCCAAAGGGGCCACTGTCGGTTATGGTGCAACGTTCACAGCAGACAAAGCGTTAAAACTGGCTATCGTTTCAACGGGCTATGCAGATGGTTTTTTTCGATCACTCAGCAATAAAATCTGCGTCAAACATATTGATCACCCTGACATTCCCTTGCCCGTAATTGGGCGAATTTCGATGGATTGTTTATGTATCAATATATCACCCCTTGCCAACAAAAAAGTTATGATTGACGATGAAATAGAAATTATTGGCCTCAACTGTCCAATTGAAACAATAGCCAACGCAGCAGATACAATTGGTTACGAAATTCTTACCGCCCTGGGAAATCGTTATCGGCGTATTTACAATTAAATAAAAAAGACAGGGTGGTACGATACAACCCTGTCTTGAACAACTAATTAAACGGAATAATTAGTTAGCAGCTGGAGCTGCTGCGTCTGTTGCTGGAGCTTCAGAAGCTGCCGCTTTTTTAGCATGGTGTGCTTTTTTACCATGATGCGCTTTTTTACCGTGATGCGCTCTTTTACCATGATGAGTAGCTGGAGCTGCTGCGTCTGTTGCTGGAGCTTCAGAAGCTGCCGCTGCTGGAGCAGATGCTGGTGCTTGAGCCGCTGGTGCAACAGCGGCAGGAGCAGGAGATGCTGGTGCAGCTTCTTGAGCGAAAGCTGGAGCTGCAAAACCTAATACAGCTGCTGTTGATAGAGCGAAAGAAAGACGACGAGCTAATAATTTCATTTTATTCCCAATCAAAATTATCAATTAAAATCGTATCGAAAATCTATATCCGATATGTGAAAAAGTTAGCATAACCTGATGGGTTTGTCTTACATTATAATTGCATTATTTTTGCTATTTTTTACAATTATGCCTTAATTTGGTCTTATTTCATTTCTTAAAAGAAAACAGAAAATCAGCAATCCTTGCAATCGTGTTAATTATAAAATGACCTGTTTTAAAATCAAGTTACAAATTGTTACATACAGGATCATATCCTATTATAATCCTGTATAAATTTATGTATAATCAGCTTTCAGCTCTTTGTCTGACGTGACGTTTCCGCTCATGTGGATCAAGATATAATTTGCGAAGACGAATGGCTGACGGTGTAACTTCCACCAATTCATCATCCTCAATATAAGCAATAGCCTGTTCCAATGACATTTTTCTTGCCGGAGTCAATAAAAGTGCCTCATCTTTACCCGCAGCACGCATATTGGTTAATTTTTTTTCTTTGATTGGATTAACATCCAGATCATTTTCACGAGAATGTTCACCAATAATCATTCCGACATAAACCTTGTCAGAAGGTTCTACAAACAAAACCCCTCGATCCTGTAAAGAGAAAAGGGAATATTGAACGGCAACACCATTTTCGGCAGAAATCAACGAACCATTACGACGCCCAGCAATGGGTCCAGCCCAGGGACCATAACCTGAAAAAAGCCGGTTCATGATCCCGGTTCCCCGTGTATCCGTCAAGAACTCGCTATGATATCCAATCAAACCCCGGGAAGGAATTGAGAAAGTCAATCTCACTTTTCCGCCACCAGATGGATTCATATCCTGCATTATACCTTTTCGTAGGGACATTTTTTCAACAACAACCCCAGAATAAGGTTCATCAACATCAATAAGAACCTCTTCATAGGGTTCTTCTTTCTCACTTGTTTCCTCGTTAATGCGGGTTAGAACTTTTGGACGGCCAATAGTCAGTTCAAATCCTTCCCGACGCATCGTTTCAATCAAAACACCGAGCTGTAGCTCTCCACGTCCAGCCACTTCAAAAGCATCATTTTCAGCACTATCCGTAACACGAATAGCAACATTACCCTCAACCTCGCGATACAGGCGTTCACGAATTTGACGAGAGGTCACCTTTTTTCCTTCACGTCCACCCAAAGGACCGTCATTAATGCGAAAGGTCATAGATAGGGTTGGAGGATCAATCGGGGTAGCATGTAAGGGTTCAGTTATTTCTGGAGAAGCAATGGTTTCTGAAACCGTTGTATTGGATAAACCTGCCACAGCCACGATATCACCAGCCTGGACCTCCTCAACAGGAACACGTTCCAGGCCTCTGAAGGCTAACAATTTTGTTAGACGGCCTGTCTCAATAATTTTACCATCATGTTGCAAAACACGAACAGGCATATTTACCCTTGCCGTTCCCTGTTCTACCCGTCCGGTTAATATACGTCCAAGGAAATTGTCATATTCAAGGATAGAAGCAACCATTGCAAAAGGCGCATCAAGGTTAACCGTTGGTGCCGGAACGTGTTTGACAATAAGATCAAACAGCGCACTTAAATCCTCTTTATGATTTTCAATTGTATAATCAGCCCATCCCTGACGCCCTGACGCATAAAGCATTGGAAAATCCAGCTGCTCATCATTGGCACCCATCGCTGCAAACAGGTCAAAAATTTCATTATGCACTTCATCCGCACGAGAATCTGAACGGTCAACCTTGTTCACCACAACAATGGGGCGCAAACCACGATTCAAAGCTTTTCCAACTACGAATTTAGTTTGTGGCAAAGCTCCCTCGGCTGCATCAACCAAGACAACCGCCCCATCAACCATTGATAAGATACGTTCAACCTCCCCCCCAAAATCCGCATGTCCTGGGGTGTCAATAATATTAATTCTTACATTATTCCATACAACAGAGGTACATTTGGCAAGAATCGTAATTCCTCGTTCACGTTCCAAATCATTACTATCCATTGCACGTTCAACCACATGCTGATTTTCACGAAAAGTTCCGGACTGCTGTAATAACTGATCAACCAACGTTGTCTTGCCATGGTCAACATGTGCAATAATGGCAATATTTCGGATCTCCATGATGTTTTTCATTCTCCAACAATACAAAATATGTATGTTTCGCATTATCTACAAAACATACATATTATTCTTTTTTTCAAAAGTTACGTAAATTAATAACAAAAGTTATTTTTATCAAAAAAGCCAAAAATTAGAAATTCATGACTTCTTTCAATTCCGGTAATGGTCTGGCACCCACATGGGAAATAACTTCCGCAGCCACAACACTTCCCAGACGACCACATTCGGCATAAGTCCTGTCTGTTGTCCAGCCAGCCAAAAATCCAGCAACATAAGCATCACCTGCCCCTGTCGTATCCACAACAACCGTTGGAACACTTGCAACCTCTATCCGCTCTGAATTGGCAAGAATAACACTGCCCTTCTCACCACAGGTTATAACAGCGATTGGAATATCCTGCGAAGCATTTTGAATGGCTTTTTCCAAATCTTCCGTTTCGTATAGTGCACAAATTTCAAATTGGTTTGCGAAAACCATATCCACGTGATTTGATACAAAATCCTTAAACTGTACCAGATGTCGCTTTACACAAAAAGGATCGGACAAACTCAACGCGATTTTCCTTCCTGCTTTGTGCGAAATATCTGCAGCCTGATAGAATGCCTTTTGTGCAAGTTCACCATCAAATAAATATCCCTCCAATAAAGTTATTTTGGCATGACTTATGACATCTTCATCAACATCATCTGGTGTAAATTGAGTGCAAGCCCCCAAATAAGTATTCATGGTTCTTTGTCCGTCGGGCGTTACAAAAATAATTGACCGAGCTGTATATAGATTTGGATGCAGGGATGATTTTAAAGGGGTCGATGGAAAATAAACACCACCCTGCTGAATATCTTCTGCAAAGCGTTTTCCGACGGTGTCATCCGCAACTTTTCCCAAATAAGCCGTTTTTGCCCCCATCAGGGCCGCAACAAAACAGGTATTTGCCACTGATCCCCCACTCATTTGTTTTTCCGGCTTTATCAGGCTTTTCAAGGCCTTGACCCGTTTTGCATCAATCAAACTCATACTTCCGGGTATCATTTCCTGTTTTTCGAGAAAATCATCATTAACTCGTGTCAATATATCAACAATGGCATTCCCTATTCCTGCAATATCAAATTCAACATCATCCTCTTTCTTCCGACCAAGTAAATTTTTAAAACCACGCATAAAAAACTCTTTCCTTTCCATATAATTATAAAAATTATATTCACTAATCTTAAATGATGTTATTTCTTTTTCTTGCCAGCATACTTAAAAAGTAATTAATATATTTAAAACATTTACTAATTTTTCAAAAATCTTCAATCTGTTTTGACTAAATGTCATTTTTCCCTAGCAGGTCTGTTATACTTTGCTTTACAAACTATACAAGAAGCCATTATTAAACAACAAAAATAAACCGTAACCCAACGTTACCCGATTTTACTTTGTTCTTTAAACGAAAGTCTTATCTTACAATGAATAATATAACCCCTATTCTTGAAAAAAAACTTATTAACCGAAATACGCTTTTAAACAATACAGAACATACATATTCAAATGACGCATCCCTGAATCGCAGGGCTCTTGTCGTTGGTCAGGGTATACACATACAAGGTACGTTTAATGACGTTGAAACACTCATAGTTGAAGGAACGATTGAAACCTCTTCAATCAAGTTGAAAAAACTTGTCATTCAGCAATCTGGAGTTTTCCGTGGAACTGTTGAATCCCAGGATATTGAAATAACCGGGATACTGGAAGGCAATATTACCGCTCAAGGGAATCTTACAGTCACTGCAAGTGGCAAGCTCCTTGGCAAGGCGAAATGCCGACGCCTTAAAGTTGAAGATGGTGGACAAGTCACCGGACAGGTTGAAATGATTACCACGGACAAACTGAAACAAACGTCAGCTGTCGATTATAGCAACGATAAAGAGGAAGTGGTGACAGAAGAAGTTAAATCTTCAGCAACTTAGTCGAAATAATAAACAAATATTTATGTAACCATATCTTCTCTCATCAAAATTTAATTTTATGAGAAAAGATAGATTTATTAGGCAACGTTATTCTTACGATCTTTCAATTTTACATAGGCGATCTGAACATGTTCCAAACAATAGGGTTTACCCGGAACGATCGGCGCCTTGCAAAAATGAAAGTCTTTTTCGCCTGGATCACCTATCGGCCAACAGCATTCTGAATTTGATTTTCGATAAGAAGGCAGCTCTTTTGGTGATATAAATTCAAGCTTTTTACGTTTTTTAGTCCTAACCTCAAGCTTCTCTTTAACTGATTCGTCTTTGACAGCATTAATCTCTTTTGATTCTATAACAGTCTGTGTAACGGTTTTATTTTTTTTAGACTCATCCTTTTTTGATATAGCATTTTTTTGAGATTTTGTTTCACCCACTTTATCTTTTGTTACACTCGCCTTGCGAATCGGGGAAGGTCTTCCCTCAAGTCCCAATCGATGCGCTTTACCAACAACAGCGTTTTTCGTTACATTAAGCTGTCTGCCAATTTCCGCTGTTGAAAGACCTTGTGCCCATAATTCCCGTAGGCGGGCAACGATTTCATCAGTCCATTCCATACATTTTCACCTTAATTACATCACTTTATAAATAACAAATAATTTTTTAAAAACAAAATTCAAACTTTTACAAATTTTAATGTTTTATCTTGAACGGATATCATGAGTTTCCCTTCACATAGATCAATGGCATCTTTTCCAAAAACTTCATGACGCCAACCTGTAAATATTTCCAAATCTCGATAACCCAAAGCTATTTTTTCAATATCCTTACTACTGGCAACCAGCTTAGGGGCCACTTTATAAATTTCACATTTGGCCAATAGCATTACCTTTAACAACGAAACCAGAGCTTCTGATGGTTTTTCTGCAGGATTTTTATAGATAAAAGGGGTTGGTAATGATTCAGAATCAATCGTTTTCGTTTTTTTTATAATTTCTAAGACAGATTGACCATCTTGGCCGTTGGCAAAATCTCTATTAATACCTCTTGTTTTTTCCAAGGTTTTTACAGTATCGGGTAAAGCCACGGCAATAGCAATAAGACTTTCATCCCTAATGAAATGATGCCTTGGGATATTCACCTTTTGAGCTTTCTCTTCACGCCATTGTATTAAATAAGATAAACAGGCCAATGATCGACCATTACGAATTTTTGCCCCTAATTTTTTACAGATTTTTTCAATAGGAGGTAAATAAAAATCTGGATTGGACAAAAGTTCCATTTCAGAAGCAACCCAACTTAAGCGATTATCCAATCGTAATTTTTCATATAAAATTGGAAAAGCACTCCACAGATAGGTTACATCTGCAACTGCATAATCCTGTTGTGCTTTTGTTAAGGGACGTATTGACCAGTCACTAAACCGATAGGATTTATCAACCTTATGGTTCAGTAACGATTCAATCAATGAATCATAACCGATTTGATTTCCAAACCCTGCAACCATTGCAGCAATCTGCGTATCAAATATCGACACAGGCAAAAAGCCAAATAAATGCAAAAAAATTTCCAAATCCTGCTGAGCGGCGTGAAAAACCTTAACAATCTTTGGTTCAAGCAATAGAGGGGTTAATAAGGATAAATCAATTGTCTTGGAAAGAGCATCAACTAAATAAACCTGATGACTACCTGCAATTTGAATTAAACATAATTCCGGCCAATAAGTCGATTCTCTTACAAACTCAGTGTCCATTGTTACATAGTTTTCTACCAACAATGAATCAACCATTTGTCTCAGAGAATGACTGTCTGATATTAATTGAGGAGCAGGAAATTCCTTAAATGATTTCATAAACAATTAAATTAGTTACACTGAAAATCGTTATAAATAATATGATTTTCAAGGTAATTTAAATTTCCTCCAATTTCCTGTTTCTGTGTTTTTACAAGATAACTCTGCATGATTACAAACACGGTTTATAAAATAATTTGACATTAATCTCAAAGTATCAATAGACAAAAAAGATTAATTTAACAAAATTGTATTCATTAACAATTCCAAAACACTCGTTGATAAGAGACCTGGTCCAGTACGCTTCCCCTATATTGGCAAATGCTTTTGTTTCAGTCAGATTTTTTATTTTATTTTCCATTTTTGATACGATCAAACCATTTTCAATATAGGAATCATTTCCCTGAACATATAATAAAAAACAATCAAATTCCTGATAGACAAAAATATTATCCAGACTTGCATAACAATCAATTTCAACATCAATATATTTGCAATAGATAACAGAAACGAAAAATGTCTGATTGCATTACTGGATAAATACAGCAACCCTGAAATAAATTAGCAAATTCAAAAAGATAATATTGCTTTATAAAATCATAAGATTGATCAAACATTGGCGTGTAACAATATTTTAAATTTTGCCGCCTGTTTTTCTTCCTCTGTAAACATCTTGTTTTTTCAATCCTATTGTAATACCAACATCACTAAATTCTGTTTCCGTTTTCATATAATATGATTAAAGTAAATCCAATATAAACTTAATCGATATTATGAATTCAAAAATGTTATATTCAACCTTACAGTAAAAGGTAAAACAATGAATGATACCAAAGAACTTAAAAACTACCTGACCCAGCTTGGGGCAAATACCTCTTTACCTCAATCTCCATCCGAAGCAAAACTTGAAAAAGTGCCTGCCCCTTATCCGGAATATGATTATACTATTCGTTTTACCGCACCAGAATTCACATCATTATGCCCAATTACCGGACAGCCAGATTTTGCTCATCTTGTAATCGACTATATTCCAGATAAATGGATTGTCGAAAGCAAATCACTAAAATTATATTTGGCAAGTTTTAGAAACCATGGAGCTTTTCATGAAGCTTGTACAGTTGAAATCGCAACCACACTGACAAAATTACTTGACCCAATATGGTTACGAATTGGTGGATATTGGTATCCAAGAGGGGGAATGCCTATAGATGTTTTTTGGCAAACCAGCACACCTCCCGAAAATATATGGATTCCTTCACAAGATGTTCCTGCCTATCGTGGCAGATAATATCTTTCATTACTAAAGGGTTTGGTTATGTTTACCTGAAACAGCCAAATCAATAATAGCATTGGCTCCCTGCATTCTGTCAATCAACTCACGTTGCTTATCAGTATCATTGGTACCTGAAACCCTATTATACTCTTCCTGCAATTTTGCCAAACGCTTGATCCCTTCCTCTTCAGAAAGTTCATTCAATTTTCTGACTTGTTTGGCAAGAACAGTACAACAACTTTCTTGCATTTCGGCAAACCCGTCTTCAACAAACAGACGATGGATAACCTTATTGTCCTGATAAAGATCAATCACTCCAGCACGAAGAAGAAAAATCATTGGGACATGACCTTCCATTGCGGCAATATCCCCCTCTAAAGCAGGTAAAACAGCCATATCCACTGCCTGAGAAAGAACAACTTTCTCGGGACTAATAATTTCAAGTTTGATTGACATTATTATTTTCCTTTATGGCTTTTAACCGTTTATTTTTCTTCTTGTTTCATTTTTTCGGCTTTTGCAACTGCCTCTTCAATAGTGCCTACCATATAAAAAGCAGCTTCTGGCAAATCATCATGTTTTCCATCGACAATTTCTTTAAAGGAACGGACTGTATCCTTTACTGCCACCAATTTACCTGGCATTCCGGTAAAGATTTCAGCAACATGAAAAGGCTGAGATAGGAAACGTTGAATACGTCGTGCCCGTGCAACAATCTTTTTGTCTTCTTCGGAAAGCTCATCCATACCAAGAATTGCAATAATATCCTGTAAAGATTTATAGTTTTGCAGAATTTCCTGTACCCGTCGCGCAACCTCATAGTGTTCTTCACCAACGATACGAGGATCCAAGGAACGTGAAGTTGAATCCAGAGGATCTACAGCAGGATAAATACCCAATTCAGCAATTGAGCGGTTTAAAACTGTTGTCGCATCCAAGTGAGCAAATGTTGTTGCTGGCGCGGGATCCGTCAAGTCATCCGCAGGCACGTAGATAGCCTGAACAGAAGTGATAGAACCTTTTTGCGTAGAGGTAATGCGTTCTTGCAATGCACCCATTTCAGTTGCCAATGTCGGTTGATATCCCACGGCGGAAGGAATACGACCCAGCAGGGCAGACACTTCAGAACCAGCCTGGGTAAAACGGAAAATATTATCAACAAAGAATAATACGTCCTGTCCAGCTTCATCACGAAAATATTCTGCAACCGTCAGACCGGATAACGCCACACGCGCACGGGCTCCAGGTGGCTCATTCATCTGGCCATAAACAAGAGCAACTTTTGAGCCGTCAGTTTTACCCTCATTAATCTTGATAACACCTGCATCAATCATTTCATGATACAGGTCATTTCCTTCACGGGTTCGTTCACCAACGCCAGCAAAAACTGAAACACCACCGTGACCCATCGCAATATTATTGATCAATTCCTGAATCAAAACGGTTTTACCAACACCGGCACCCCCGAACAGACCAATTTTACCACCCCGTAAATAAGGGCAAAGAAGGTCAACAACCTTGATACCGGTTTGCAGGATTTCAGTTGTTACACCCTGTTCCTCGAATGAAGGAGCCTGGCGATGAATTGGCATCCGCTTGGCAGAATGAACAGGACCCATTTCATCAATCGGTTCACCAATAACATTCAAAATACGACCCAGTGTTTCAGGCCCGACAGGAACGGAAATCTGGCTACCCGTATTAATCACTTCCATTCCACGAACCATACCATCTGTTGAATCCATGGCGATACAGCGCACTTGGTTATCACCGATTTCCTGTGCAACTTCCAATACAAGCGTACGATCCCCGACCTTACATGTTAACGCATTTAAAATATAAGGAAGCTCCCCTGTAAACTGCACATCAACAACAGCACCCTTGATTTCTGTAACTTTTCCCACAGAATTACTTTTAGATGCCTGATTTTCTTGATTCCCCGCTTCTGAATCACCCATTGTTGCATTACTTTCATTAATTGCTGTATCCGACATAATAAGGTCAGCTCCTAGCAGTATAGTATAATTTATAATAACAATCAGGCAGCATTCGCACCCGATATAACTTCAGTAAGTTCATTAGTAATATTGGCCTGACGCGTCCGATTATAATATAAACTCAACTTATCAATAGCCTTTCCGGCATTGCGTGTCGCACTGTCCATTGCAGTCATTCGAGCACCCTGTTCACCAGCATTTGTTTCAAGCATTGCCGCAAAAATCTGAACTCTCAAATTTTCCGGAAGCAAACGATGCAATACATCTTCCGCCTCAGGCTCAAACAGATAATCTGCCTGATCTCGTAATCCTGAACTGTTTTTTTGCTCAGCACCGTCTTTACGATCCGTATCCTTTACGGCAAGCTCCAATGGAATAAGCTGCAACTCCATTGGTGTTTGAACCATCACATTTTTAAATTTATTGTAAATGACAGTACAAACATCAAATCGCTGTTTTTCTAATAAAGACTCGATATAGGCAGCGATCTGGTCTGCGGACTGATATTCAACGTTACCCAAACGATAATCGACATGTTCAGGTCCGATGATAAGATTGGGGAACTCACTACGGCAATATACATACGTTTTCAAGCCAACAGGAAAAATCTTAACAGTCTTTCCCTGTTCTTGTAGACGTTTGACCATATTGCGTAATGTACGATTTATATTACTGTTAAATCCACCTGCCAAACCCCGATCACTGCTCATTGGAACAATAAGATGAACCTTGTCTTTACCAGTACCTGTTAACAATGCAGGCAGACTAGGACGACCATCCAAAGACTGCTTCAAACTAACCAGAATACGCTGCATCGCCATAGCGAAAGGCTGAGCCTGACGAGAACGTCGCTCAGCACGATGCATTTTGGCTGCCGCAACCATTTTCATAGCACTCGTTATTTTTTTTGTCGATTTGACACTATTTATACGAGCACGCAATTCTTTTAAAGAAGCCATTCACAAAGTTCCCTAAGCCTGTTTGAATTGTGCAACAAATTTTTTCAGGAATGCTGCCAATTTTTCTTCCAATTCCTTAGTGATCTGGCGTGCATCACGAATTCCATTAAGAATTTCGATACCGGTAGAACGCATGGATTCAATATATTGATGCTCAAATTCCTGAATCTTGTTTACTGGAATTTCATCAGTGTAACCACGGGTACCCGCATATAAAACAACGACCTCTTCTTCCATGGTATAGGGAGAATTTTGGGGCTGTTTTAACAATTCTGTTAATCTTGAGCCACGTTCAAGCAACTTACGGGTCGATGCATCAAGATCGGAAGCAAATTGAGAAAAAGCCTCCATTTCACGATATTGGGCAAGCTCCAGCTTAATACTGCCGGCAACCTGTTTCATTGCTTTGCTTTGTGCCGCTGATCCAACACGGGAAACTGAAGTCCCCACATTAACCGCAGGACGAATACCACGATAAAATAATTCTGTTTCCAAGAAAACCTGACCATCTGTAATGGAAATAACGTTGGTAGGAATATATGCAGAAACATCACCAGCCTGTGTTTCAATAACAGGCAAGGCAGTTAATGAACCTGCACCACGTTCATCGGACATTTTTGCAGAACGTTCCAAGAGACGAGAATGCAAATAGAATACATCGCCAGGATAAGCCTCACGTCCAGGAGGACGACGCAATAAAAGGGACATTTGACGATAAGCTACAGCCTGTTTTGACAGATCATCATAACTAATCAATGCATGCATACCATTGTCACGAAAATATTCACCCATTGCCGTGGCGGCATAAGGTGCAATATATTGCATTGGCGCAGCATCTGAAGCGGTTGCGGCCACCACAATGCAGTAATCCATTACACCCTGTTCCTCCAACGTGCGAACAACCTGTGCAACAGTGGAGCGTTTTTGACCGATAGCCACATATATACAATAAAGAGTCTGCTTAGGATCCTTTAAAGCATTCATGGTTTTTTGGGCAATCATCGTATCAACCAAGATTGTTGATTTGCCAGTTTGACGGTCACCGATGATTAATTCACGCTGTCCACGCCCAATTGGAACCAGAGCATCAATAGCCTTGATCCCGGTCAACATTGATTCACATACGGATTGACGCGGAATAATTCCGGGAGCCTTAACATCTGCCAAACGACGTTCGACATCTTTCAAGGGCCCCTTTCCATCAATCGGATTTCCCAATCCGTCAACAACACGACCCAACAATCCCTTACCAACAGGCACATCCACAACCCGATTTGTACGAGTAACGTTGTCCCCTTCACGAACTTGACTGTCGTCACCAAAAATAACAACACCAACATGGTCGATTGACAGATTTAAAACCATCCCGGTCAAATTGCTGTTGACAAAAGAAACCAATTCCCCCGCCATAACGTTTTGCAGGCCATAAACCAATGCAATACCGTCACCAACAGACAGAACAATTCCTGTTTCCTCAATGTCAGATTCTTTATCAAAGGACGCAATTTGTTTTTTAAGGATGTCCGAAATTTCTGCGGGACGGATTTCCATCACGCGGCTCCCTTCATAACATTGTATAGGCGATTAAGACGTGATTGAAGACTAGCATCGTAGAGCTTTGACCCAATACGCACGATAATTCCACCTAGTATCTTTGAATCAATACGCTCTTGAATATCTACTTTATTGTACCCTGCTTGGGAAAAACGATCCTTTAATTGGGCACGTTGCATATCCGTTAAAGGAGAAGCTGTAATGACTTCAGCAGCAGTAATGCCACGACGAAGATTAACCAAAGCAAAAAATGCCATTAAAAAAGATTTTAAATCAGCAAGTCTTCGATTATTTGCAACCACACCTACAAAATTCTGCAAAATCTGACTGAATCCACAATGATTCATCAACTCAGCCATTATTGCTTTGCTTTGTACAGTATCCAAAGAAGGGTTATTTAAAACATTTCTCAATGTTTCATTTTCAGAAATAATTTTTAACAAACCCTCGGCCTCTGCAATCACCTCATTTAAAGCATGCTGTTCCTCAGCAAATTCATATAACGCGGTAGCATATCGCCCCTTAAGATTATTTGCCGTAAAGGCGGAAGCTGCAAGCGCAGCATGTGTTGCATCGGTATTCACTTCGCTTGTTCTCTCATCGTTCACTAAAATGCAATTGAAACTTCACCCGCTTCATTTTACCTCTTCAGCAAAGGTTTTACAGTCCAAAATGATATTATTAAAAGCCTATATTTTAAAGTAAATCAATAATAAAAACAAAAATATTTTTCAAAAATAAATTTGTCTCAAGTCATACAGAATGATTGTTATACCGACAATCATTCAAACGATCAATTCGATTTAATATAATTTTTAGTAAAAAATATTTTTATTTAAGGAAAAATAACAATTATTGGATATCAATATTAATGTGTCGACAAAGATATAAATAAATCATTTTCTTACCCGTTATTGGCAGTCTATGCAATGCCGACGAATAAAAGCCTGTTCCGATAAACATTATTGTCTCAGCCAGTTTGGACACAGGGCAGCACGATAAAATTACAACTGATCTTGACCCACTCAATCCCGACGGATCGGATAATGCATCCAAATTGGCAGAACATGCGCGTTTCGATAAATACTCCGATAAGCTTTTCATAGGGCCTGAACGGGATAAGAGAAACAAATCGTAATGCGGGAACATTCTACCTAAACACTGCCGCAATCTTTAATCGTCACAGGCACTAGATGGCGATTACTGCTAAAAAAAATAGTTATCAGCTATTATTAAACCTCTGTATTTAACACGCCATACTACGAGAATATAAGATAATACTCAAATTGCTATTCGGTTTTATCTGCTATCACGATAATCACCGTGTCATCATAACCAGTGTGAAAATAATAAGTCCGATAATACAAATCTGGCTATATTTATAATAAAAACATTTTCTATGCTATATTATTTTCCATATATTCATACGTTGGCATTAAAAATCCCCGCACAATTAATTAAGCCCGTTGAATTTTTATCTAGTGAACTAAATAAAAATGACAACTACCAAACGGTCAGGATCAAATTTTTCATCATCTGGATAAAACCACGTCCTTCTTCACCTATTCATTCACTTTTCATCAAGTTTAACGTTGTTAAGAACACCTCACAATTATTCACTATACTCAAGTCAACTGTATATAAATCATGATGCTCAACACTTGATGTGCCAAGGTCATCTCACCATAGATTGAAATCTGCTTTATTGCTCTGAAACTTGATTTTACGGATTATTATTAGCACATGTACCAGTATATCTCGGCGAAAAGGCGCCAACTCACTGTTAGGAAATGAACAATTAAATCAGCTGCTGCATCAGAAAACATCACACGCCAATCTATCTCACACCTCGATATTAATTAATACGCCATCTCAATTCTTCTTCAGCCGGTATAGACCAATTAATTTTACATATCCATAGCCCTTGCCTTTTATCCGAACTAATTGGCATTATATCACCGCAGTCAAAAAGAAACGGACAGAAACTATCGTAAGACGAAATTCAGAAAAGAATTTAGTTATTTATCTAATACGACACCTCAAAAAATGTTATTAGAAATGCGTATGCGCAAAGCGCATCTAATGCTGCAATCAAAGGATCAGGTTCGCAAACCGCCTGGAACGTAGGATATTGAACCTCCAAAAAAATTCTAGCATCGTATCCAGCTATTTTCTGACTATAAATAATATTAATTTTTATAGCTCTGATTCCATATCATTATTGCAATATACAATATAATACCAAAAATAAATATGCAGAATGGATTCATTTTCAGTTTAAATTAAACTCATTTGAGCATAAGTTTTTAACGTTGATTTTATTTTGAATGTCCAGATAATGAGCATGACAGTAAAGTAGCGATATAACCCAATTATCGTCTCAGTATCACTCACAGCCAGCTTATGTCTATCAATAACCATCCAGAAGCCGGCAACAATTGCCAGTCGCAGAGGAAAATCCTCGAAAATGAATTCATTTTACATTTCCCAACCAATTTTAGATGTGAGCGCATCATGATACGGTTGAACGCAGCTAAATTCAGTGAAATTCTGAAAATTTGAAAATGGAGCGGGCGAAGGGAATCGAACCCTCCTCGGTAGCTTGGAAGGCTACTGCATTACCACTATGCTACGCCCGCTTGATAATGCTCGATTGAGTCTGAAAAAACTTTTAATGATTTTTCTTCCCAAATCAAGCTTTTTTTTATCATTTTTATAAAAAATAATTTTTATTCATTTTTTACTTGACTTTCTGTCCATTCCATTGCTTTTTCTTGTATCAATAGATATGATGGTTCTGATCTATTCATATCAAATTTTTTGCAGGGGTGTAGCTCAATTGGCTAGAGTGCCGGTCTCCAAAACCGGAGGTTGCGGGTTCGAGACCCTCCACCCCTGCCAAATTAAATATGAATGACAAACATTCATTTTGTTTTCAACCCATCCTGATATATTATAATAATTTAACATAGTATTTTAGGATCATTTTATGTAGGGAAGGTATTTCGTGCCGGTCAATCCCACGAAATTTCTAAATGAGGTTCGTGCTGAAGCCAAAAAGGTAACTTGGCCTTCACGTCGTACAACATTAGTCACAACCGCCGCTGTTCTGGCAATGGCTGCGGGTGCTTCTGCATTCTTTTTCATCGTGGACCAGGCTATCGGCTTTGGAATACGGATTTTATTTGGCCTAGGAGGGTAAACCAGTTATGGCAAAACGGTGGTACGTCATTCATGTCTATTCTGGTTTTGAAAAAAAGGTTGTTCAACAGATTAAAGAACAGATTGAACAAAAAGGTTTAACTGACCAAGTGGAAGAAATCCTTGTCCCTTCAGAAGAAGTCATAGAGGTTAAACGTGGCCAGAAAGTCCAAACAGAACGTAAATTCTTCCCTGGTTATGTTCTGGTCAAAATGGAGATGACTGATGAGGCATGGCATTTAATCAAGGATACTCCCAAGGTTACGGGTTTTCTTGGAAACAGAATGCATCCATCCCCAATTTCCAATGCAGAGGCCGAATATATCATTAATCAAGCCAAAGAAGGTGCAAATAGTCCGCGTCCTTCTGTAGACTTTGAGGTTGGCGAGCAAATTCGCGTTTCCGACGGGCCATTCACTTCATTTAATGGTGTTATTGAAGAAATAGATACTGAAAAAGGTCGACTAAAAGTCAGTGTTTCCATTTTTGGACGTTCTACACCTGTTGATCTGGAATATAATCAGGTGGAAAAACTTTAGTCCCTTAAATACTGGATGCAAAACAATATAAAACAGCTTTTCGTTTCCCATTATCATTTTTTGCATCCTTATTGACTTATCCAAATATTCAGAACCATTTTTACTAAATTCTGATTTTTTCATAAAACTTAAATAAGATCCATTGAGACAAAATCTCTTTTTTTATAATAGTGATTGATCAATAAGCCTAATAAAACAAATCTTATATCCAAAAAATTTCTATAATAAGCTTCATTTTCATATTTCTTAATAAATTTCACCCTCCACTCTTGAAGAATAAATAAAGCTCCTATATAAAACAAAAACCACGCCGACATAGCTCAGGGGTAGAGCAACTGATTCGTAATCAGTAGGCCCTCGGTTCAATTCCGAGTGTCGGCACCATGAACATAATAAAATCATTTTCTAAATATAATTTAACGTGATCCGACTTGACTTAATAATCTGACGTTATAGTAGACAATAATATAAAACT
>NZ_JAXOQA010000004.1:0-54562 GCF_047307945.1 Commensalibacter sp. A3DC
AAGTATGGCTATTCAATTAGACCACATTCATCGTCGGTGTGAAAAATCGGTTATTACTGCCTATCAAGAGTTAAAAGCTGTTGGTGTAGGCGAAATGCAAATTTTTCAGAGCTGCGTTCTTTTATATCAAATTTATCATCCGGAATCTTCAGTAAATGAGGCTCGTCTTCTCGTGTCTGAATGGATTGACTATCATATTTATGATAAAAAACAGAATGGCAAAACCAATGGATGCGATTGCAACTAGAGGAAAAACCAGGTAAGGAAATTGTTATTTGAATTTCCTTACCTGAAAAGTTTTCTTATCTAAGTTAGTTTATTTTTTTAAGTCTCTACGCTGATAACCTGTATATAGCTGACGAGGACGATAAATTCTCCGTAATGGGTCATTAAAGGCCTCTTTCCATTGACTTACCCATCCTACGGTGCGTGCAACAGCAAAAAATGCGGTAAACATTGATTTGGGTATTCCCATTGCCTTGAAAATGATTCCAGAGTAGAAATCTACATTCGGATAAAGTTTACGTTGAACGAAATAATCATCATTCAGTGCATATTTTTCTAGTTCAATAGCGAGTTCCAGTAATGGATCGTGTTTAATACCCAATTCCTCAAGGACTTCATAACAGGTCTGTTGCATGATTTTTGCCCGTGGATCGAAATTTTTGTAAACGCGATGCCCAAATCCCATTAACCTGACATTACTGTTTTTATCCTTCACTTTTGCAATAAAATCAGGGATATTTTCTTTTGAGCCTATTTTTCCGAGCATTTGTAAAACCGCTTCATTTGCACCACCATGCGCGGGTCCCCAAAGAGCGGCAATACCTGCGGCAACACAGGCAAACGGATGTGATCCTGTTGATCCTGTCAATCGTACTGTGGATGTTGAGGCATTTTGTTCATGATCAGCATGTAAAATCAAAATACGGTCCAATGCATTGCTGAGGATTGGATTGACCTTATAGGGTCTATCCGCACGGGCAAACAGCATGTTAATAAAATTTTCTGAATATGAATAATCTGCTCTTGGATAGACAAAAGGTTCCCCTCGGGAATATTTGTAGGCCCATGCCGCAAGAGTGGGCATTTTTGCAATCAGACGAACAGCGGAAAGATCACGACTTTCTTCATTAGATATGTCAATGCCTTCGGGATAGAAGGCTGATAACCCACCAACTGTTCCACATAACATGGCCATTGGATGGGCATCGCGACGATAGCCGTTAAAGAAATTTCGAATTTGCTCATGAAGAAGAGAATGATTAAGTAACCGTTCTTTAAAATCCTCGTGCTCTTCTTTGGATGGAAGTTCTCCGTACAAAAGAAGATATGCCACCTCTGCGAAACTTGATTTTGCAGCAAGCTGTTCGATTGGATACCCGCGATATAAAAGGATACCTTTTTCACCATCAATGAATGTGATCTTGCTTTCACAAGCGGCAGTGCTGCCCAATCCAGGATCAAAGGTAAATAAGCCCAATTCTTTGGTTAAACTGCGAATATCAACGACACTATTTCCGCTTGCCCCTGATAGAACTGGTAATGTAGCTGTTTTCCCCTGAAAAGTAATGGTAACGGTTCCGTCATCTTGAGGAGGTGAGAAAGACATAGCTTCCGTGTCTGACTGTTTCATACTATATTCAACCTTATTGTGATTTAACAATGTCTTTAAATTTAATGCATAAAAATGCTCAATCTTCACCATACCAGAATACACAGAGAAGTTTTTTCACGTCTCTGAGAGCTTGGCATTTAAATAAATTATATTTAAAATTGTTTTGCTGAGTCTTAATATAAAGAATTGCATGCACAACCAAAAATAAAAAATAAGAGATGATTTAATTTTTCTTATCAATTTTTTGTTTGGCAATTGCTTTATGATGTTGAATAACTTCCGTAATGATGAAATGAAGAAATTTTTCAGCGAAATTGGGATCCAGATGGGCGGATTTGGCCATTTCTCTCAATCGTGTAATTTGTTCAGATTCTCTTTGAGGATCAGAAGGGGGTAACTGATAAGTTGCTTTCAATTCACCCACTTTTTGGGTCAAACAAAATCGTTCAGCCAGAATATGAATTAACGCATTATCAATATTATCAATGCTTTGGCGTAACTTTAATAATTCTTGTTTAGCTTTTTCTGTGGAAAGTGGTGGTTGTTTAATCATACAATCTACCTTTTTACATAAATTTTGGATAATAATTTTTAATTTGAATTAAATTGGAATATCGATCCACGATAAATGACCGCCTTTACCCGCTCCAGTATCCATAAAAACGGCTGTCCCTCCGGCATACCCCTTGCGGATCCAGGGACGTCCGTCCGTGGATCTGCAATCATGTCCGCAATATAGGGTATAACCTGATGGAATATGATTAACCCAGTTTAGTCTGCGGACCGGATAACCATTTGCAAGGGTTTTATTGGTTGTCTCTCCATACAATGTGCGGGATAATAAGGCATTTATCGGTGTCAATGGATTGGCTGGCGGGGGTTCAACCAGCATTCTGGTATGAAATCCGCCATGAACAAAAATAAAATTCTTAAAAATTAACCAGGCAGGAGCTTTTTCCAAAGCTTGCAAGATTTTATCGGTTAGTTTTTTATCAGGATGTTGGTTGATTTGATCAAGGGTTCTGGTCAGGATATTATCTTTTCTTACCCTGAATCCCTTGAGAAACAATCCCAGTTTTCGGTCATGATTGCCAATCAAGAAAATTCCTCTTTTTTCATCCTGAACCTGTAACATTAACGCCATTACAGCACCACTATCCGGTCCGTAATCGACCAAGTCCCCCAGTTGAATGATGAAGTGATCTGTTTCAACAGCATGTCGAAAACCGTTAATATCACCATGGACATCCCCGATAATTCTGAAATTTTTGAAACGAGTGGATAATGTGGCAAACATTGCTATAGTATAAACCATAAAGTTTTTTATTTTGCATCTATATATTGCAAAAATGTTTTTTTTATTGAATATCTCACTTTTTTTTGTTGGGAGAATTGAACTTTATGATCTTAATTAAAAGAAAAAAAAATATATAGTTTTATTTAAGTTAAGATTTTTAAAGGATTAGTCATGTCTCAAAATAATCGTATTCAACATCAGGGATTAAAACGAAAAGTCTGCTCGGCTGAAGAGGCCGCGCAATTTATTCATGCGGGTGATTTGATAGGTACAAGTGGATTTACGGGGTCAGGATATCCGAAGGCAGTTCCTCAGGCTTTGGCTAATAGAATTAAGGAAGCTCATGCGTTAGGTAAGGAATTTAAAGTCAAACTGATAACTGGAGCGTCAACAGGGCCAGAACTTGATGGTGCATTGGCGGAGGTTAACGGAGTTTCTTACCGTTCCGCGTTTAATACTGATCCAATTATGCGTAAACGGATCAATAGTGGGGATACTGATTATCTTGATATGCATTTGGGACAGGTTGCCCCCTTATATCGTACAGGTGTTTTGGGTGAAATGGATGTCGCCATTATCGAGGTCGTACGTATTTGCGAAGATGGTCGGTTGGTTGCTTCCTCGGCTCTGGCCAACAATCAGCTTTGGTTGAATAGTGCAAAAAAAATTATCCTTGAAGTCAATCAATGGCAAAGTGCAGGTCTGGAGGGTATGCATGATGCATGGGAGGTTTCAACCTCCTTTCCTCATCAAATTATTCCATTGTCCTCTCCTTGTGATCGTATAGGTCAACCATATATGACTGTTGATCTGAATAAAGTGGTTGCTGTTGTGGAAACGAACGCTCCAGATCGAAATGCCCCTTTTAGTCCCAGTGATGAAAATGCAAAATTGATTGCTGGACATTTAATGGAATTTTTCAGGTATGAAGTGAAAAGAGGTAAAGTGCCGCCTCAACTTTTTCCGTTACAATCCGGGGTTGGCAATGTTGCCAATGCGGTTATGGAGGCTTTGGGCGAAGGGGATTTTGACAATCTGACCGCATTTACGGAGGTGATTCAGGACGGTATGTTGAATATGCTTGAAACTGGGAAAATGAAGGTTGCTTCGGCGACATCTTTTTCTCTAAGTCCTGAAAAAGCGGAGTATTTTAACGATAACACTGATTTTTTCCGTGACAAAATCATTTTAAGGCCTTCTGAAATCAGTAATCATGTCGGTGTTATTCGCCGGTTGGGATGCATTTCCATGAACGGCGCCATCGAAGCGGATATTTTCGGCAATGTCAATTCCACCCATATTATGGGTTCAAGAATGATGAATGGAATTGGTGGTTCTGGGGATTATGCAAGAAACGCCTATGTATCGATTTTCATGACTCCATCCTTGGCTAAAGGAGGAAAGATTTCCTCAATTGTTCCGATGGTGTCTCATGTGGATCATATTTATCAGGATGTCCAGGTTATTGTAACCGAGCGGGGATTGGCAGATTTACGGGGACTGTCACCGCGTCAAAGGGCAAAACTTGTTATTGAAAATTGTACGCATCCCACTTTTAGACCTCTATTGAGGGAATATTATCAAATGGCCCTAAAAAATAATATGGCTCATACTCCTATTTTGCTTAAGGAAGCCCTGTCATGGCATGAACGGTACATCGATACAGGTACAATGATCCCCTGATTTTTCATGCAATTGTTAATTTGCTTAAATTAGATTTTTTAAGCAAATTATAATGGATAGTTTAATAGGAATTATATTGAACAGATCCAAAATGGTGACGATTATATTCAAGCTGGTTTGGAGATAGTTGAAAGCCAACAGTAAGTTCATACCCATCAGGGGTACGGGCAGTTGTGGCGGGAACTTTGAACATCAATTTTTTGGATTCAAGCTTCACTTGATCAATATTATTGGGGAAACTAACTTCCGCAATCATTTCCTGTTTATCAACGACTTTTCCATTATGAATGGTTGCAATGAAATATGGGATTTTGAAAGAATGAGTCTGGGCTGCTGGTCCTCGCTGAATCTGAAGGGTCACACTCAGTTGTGTATCAATGTAGTCTTGATAGCTTAAATTTCTCTTTCTTCGTTCTTTATTTTTTTCGTTCTTTGGATCATCAGTACAATTGCCTGATATTTCTATGATGCTGGCTTTAGTTATAAGATGAGGGAGACTATCCTGATTATTTTCAAAAACAAAATAATCTGATGCTGCAGGAAGAATACTAACTTTGGGACAGGCAGGAGGAAAATCATATGTTACTTTTTCTGCACATCCCCACAGAAAAAATGTGAAGGGTAAAAAGGCGAGGGGTGTTTTTATCGTCTTTTTTGTCAAAACACTTGAAAGGATCATCGCTTTCCTGCCATTTATAGAGAAGAGGTTGTTAATAAATAATAAAATATATACCATAAAACAAATTGTTTTAATGTGAAATATATTCTTTATAATTAATTTTAAGTTCTGATGTTTAATAACAGCTTGTTTACCTGATAAAATCCAAATATAAAGTTTATAGATTTTTAATAACTTGGAAAAATTATGTCTGACCAACATTTAAAGAATTCAGAAAATCAAACTCGTGCGTTAAAAGTATTATTGGCTGGCCCTCGTGGGTTTTGTGCCGGGGTTGATCGAGCTATTCGTGTTGTAGAAGAAGCTTTGCGACGGTACGGGGCACCGGTATACGTTCGTCACGAAATCGTTCATAATCGGACAGTTGTTGAAAATTTAGAAAAAAAGGGGGCTATTTTTGTGGAGGAACTGGATGAGGTTCCAGCAGATGCACATGTGGTTTTTTCAGCGCATGGTGTTCCCAAAACTGTGCCCCTAGAAGCCCAAAGACGTAACCTGTTATATCTTGATGCTACATGTCCCTTGGTTTCCAAGGTTCACAGAGAGGCGGAACGGCATTTTGCCAATGGCGGTGAAGAAAGCCGTCATATCTTGATGATTGGTCATGCAGGTCATCCCGAAGTTGTTGGAACGATGGGGCAATTGCCACCAGGTGCGGTAACCCTTATTAAGGATGCAGAGGAAGCCCGTACTGTACAACCTGAAAATCCAGATCGTTTGGCATTTATAACACAAACTACGCTTTCTGTGGATGATACCGCAGAAATAGTTGCCATTTTAAGGCAACGATTTCCCAAGATCGAGGGGCCAAAGCGTGAGGATATATGTTATGCAACTACAAATAGACAGGAAGCCGTAAAAAGAATTGCGGCAGAGTGTGATTTGATGTTCGTGATCGGTTCCCCAAACTCTTCCAATTCACAACGGTTGCGTGAGGTTGCTGAACGTTCGGGAGCGCCACGGGCAATTTTGATACCGAAACTGGAAAACATGGATTGGAAAGATCTGGAAGGCGTGAATGTATTGGGGATCACGGCAGGAGCCTCTGCACCTGAATCCCTTGTGCAAGAAATACTTGAAGCCTTGTCCAAACATTTTACGCTCGATATCGAAGAACGGATTGTCAAAGAGGAACATGTTACATTCAGTCTGCCAGCTCCCCTAGGATAAAATAGAGAAACATAGAGTTAATACATGGCTGTTTATACAAATGTTTCTGAACAACAAGTATCATCTTGTCTTCAAAATTATCCTATCGGTCAACTTGTTCGGTTAAAGGGTATTGCCCAGGGGGTCGAGAATAGCAATTTTCTTCTTGATACCACCCAGGGGAAATATATTCTTACCCTTTATGAAAAACGTATAAAAAGAGAAGAACTTCCATGGTATATGGATTTGATGCAGTTTTTTGCGCAACATCATATCCGTTGCCCCTTACCTGTCAGAACAAAAGAGAAGGAATGCCTGATTGAGCTGAATGAACGTCCGGCAGCAATTTTTACTTTTTTGGATGGAAAAGAAGTTTCGGAAATTTTGCCGGAACACTGTTTTGCCTTGGGCGTCTCGATGGCTCGGATGCATCAGGTTGGTCTGGAATTCAAGCAGAATAAAAAAAATCATGTGGGACCGGACAGCTGGAATGCGTTACTTGAAAAATCGGTTAATCACGGGCATGATGATTTAATAAGGGAAATCGATCCTGTCCTAAGAAAAATCATTCAATCCTGGCCTACCCAACAAGAGGGTTTGCCAGTGGGTCAGATACATGCAGATTTATTTCCTGATAATGTTTTTTTTCAAGATAATCGTCTAAGTGGATTTATAGATTTTTATTTTGCCTGTACTGATTTTCTGGCTTATGATCTGGCAATTGCTTTAAATGCATGGTGTTTTAAAGAAACGGGTGAGTATCTTGTCAAACGGGCAAGGGCTTTGGTCGCAGGTTATCAGTCTGTTCGTATTCTGACTGAAAAAGAAAGATTGTTGTTACCCATTTTTAAAATGGGGGCGGCATTGCGCTTTTTACTGACGCGCCTACATGATCTGGTTTATACCCCTTCAACAGCTTTGGTTACTCCTAAAGATCCGCAACCTTATTTATACAGGCTAAGATATCATCAACTTAACAAAGTTGAAACATATGAATTTTGATCGAAGCAATTTTCAAAAAGGTCTTGTTGAAATCTGGACAGATGGAGGGTGCAGTCCCAATCCAGGTCCTGGCGGATGGGGAGTGTTATTACGCTTCAAGGGAATTGAACGTGAGTTAAGTGGTGGGGAAATGGAAACGACAAATAATCGTATGGAACTGACTGCCGCGGCTGTGGCTTTGGAGACATTGACCCGTTCTTGCCATGTGGATTTGTATACGGATAGTCAATATGTTCGCCGGGGAATTACTGAATGGTTTGAAGGCTGGAAAAAAAACGGCTGGAAAACAGCGGGGAAAAAACCGGTTGCGAATACTGATTTATGGCAGCGATTGGAAAGTGCCGCTGCCAGGCATCAAATTCAATGGCATTGGGTAAAAGGACATAATGGATGTCCTGAAAATGAACGGGTTGATCAGTTGGCCACGTCAGCCAGAAAAAAAATAACAGAAACAGGTTAACTAGCTAGCGCACTTTGTTTTGTTGTAAAATTGCACTGCGATTGCCTCCTGGTTGCCCGGCAAATGTATCATAGGATGCACTTGCATTATAGGGAGGTTGTACAGGTGCGTTAAAATACGCCCGAATTCCTGTCCCGGGAATATTGACTGAAGGACCGTTATAGGGTCTGACAGGCGATTGGCTTGGTGTGGATCCTGGCAATCCCTCACCTTTTTGAGAAGTTATGGAATCCGACTGTGTGGTTGTCATTGAATTATCATAGCTGACAGGTTTATATTCTGACATACCAGGTCTTGAAGGAGGTGGAGGTAATGGATTTGGAGCCTGGTTTTTCGTATTATTTGAAACTGCACCAGAAATTTGAGCCTGAACAACCATAGGAATGATGCCTGTCAATAAACCAATAGTTAAAATCAGACCGGTTCGAAAATGAGAAACAGATTTCATTTTGTTATATGCCATTATTTTTAAATTCTTACTTAATATATAAAAATAATCTATTTTTAAAAGTAATCAATTGGCAACTTTTTCTTTTCTAAAAAAGATGACTTTTTTGTCATATTATTTCCCTTAAAAGGGATTATGGTTAATGATATCAAATTATAACCAATTTATCATCATTGGAATAGGTATTGACAAATGAATACAGAAAATAATCAGACGATTGTTCCTTATTCTTTAAATGACCAAGAGGTTCAGGATCTTACAGTTGCGCTGGAACAGCTGGAAGCAGGACGCGGCGTGTTATTGCGATTGGCCGATATTATGGGAGGAGCTGTAGGACAAGCCATAAAATTAGGTGAAAGAGGACTGAGTCTTTCACCAAGGATACAGAAAAAAATAGAGAAATTCACCAATGTTTCCATTCAGCGCGCTTTTGAAATTGCCATTTTAGGATTGAACAGAAAAACAGAGAAAAAGGATTCAAATTTATCAAAAGCTGTCTGGCGTGATCGAATGATGAAAGCCATGGTTGTTACGTCAGGTGCAGTTGGAGGGTTCACTGGATTGGGTGGTATGTTGCCTGATATCAGTCTGACTACCCTTGCCCTTATGCGTGAAATTGCTCATGTTGCGCAAGAGGAAGGGGAGAATCTGCAAAATGAAGATACTAAACGCGCCTGTCTAGAGGTATTTGCATTACGGTCTTTTGCTAATTTGGGTATAGATAAAGATAATCAGCTGGGTTTTTTTTCAGCCAGATTAATGTTGCGTGGTCGTCCGATGATTTTGCTCATGGCTGACGTTTCTCACCAATATGGATTGAGCCTTTCCCAAAAACTGAGTATGCAGATGATGCCTGTTGTTAGCGCATTATGTGGCGCCTCATTAAATATGGCCTTTTTAAATCATTATCGTTCTTTGGCAAGACTACATTTTGTTATACGTCGATTGGAACGTGAACATGGAATGTTAGCTCGGGAAACAATTGAGTATATTTGTAAAAATCATATAAATTCCGATAATTTTTTTTAATGACATGATCAGATCATGTTCATGTTATCATGATTTAATCATTACAATAGAATTGGACGTGCAAAGTTTATTCAAGATTAAGGCATTATAGATTTTTAGTTAACGAGATATCAATTAAGTTTAGTTTAAGGGGGATTGAAACGGAATTGATTCCGTCTATAATTCGGTATTTGTAAAGTCAATATATTAAGGATAAAGTGATGTTGTATAATTTTAGGGCGCTATGCTCTTCTTTTTATAAAAAAAAGGGTTATACGGGATCAATTCTTATTGGTACCACTTTTTTTGCCGCCCTACCGGCCTATGCCCAAGAAAAGCATCCTTTATTTATGCCGAAACGAGATGTAACGGTTGTTTATGCCGTGCAGCCGGAAAATTCATCATTGGCCCAAAAACGCAAGATATATTTTTCTGGAAATGGAACTCTATTTCGAATTGATGGTCCCAACAATATTGGGTTCACCCTTATTGATTCAGCTAAGCAAACGGCAACGGTTGTTTCCAATAAGTCGCGAGTTTATACGGTGATACCAAGTAAATCGGGCACGGGTGGTCTTTTTTTGGATGAAAGTCTGCATTTCAGAAAAAAGGGAACAGATCGTATATTGGGTATTTTGTGTCATCATTGGTCAGTTCAAGGAACAAAAGGACATTCGGATGTTTGTGTAACTGATGAAGGCATATTATTACGGCAGGAAGGAATGGATATTGATGGTATTGATGGTAAAACAGAAGCCCTTTCAGTGCAATTTGATGCTTTGTCTCCCTCCATATTTCAAGTTCCGGTAGGATATCAGCAGGTTAGACTTCCCCAGCAAAAGGGGGAAAGTCCAACCTTGGTTTCACCCAATGCCAACGCTCAGCCTCTTTCACCTATCCAGGCTAAAAAATCGGAAAATGGGAATAAGGTGGATGCCAGCCAAAATCCTTTTATTACTCCTCAAAGGGATGTTGATGTGGTTTATGCAATCGCTGGTCCCATGCCTGGTTTACCTCCATTTCATCAGAGAATGCGCTGGTCCGTGGAACAATGGAAACAAAGAATTGATTCCCAGGGGATTGATACATACATGATAACTGATTATCGCACGCAGCGATTAACCGTTTTAAACCCCCAGTTAAAGAAAAAAACCGAACTTGTCGCGCCGGGTGCATCTATTCAGGGCATGGGAAAAAGGGCAGAGGGAGATTATGTCAAGGTTGGTGAGGCCACGGTTGCTGGACAATTTTGTAATGAATGGGAGGTAGCAGATACAGAGGGCAATATTAATGATGTATGTTATACAAATGATGGAGTTATGTTACGCGTTGTACGTAATAACATTCCATTAGTTGTGGCCTTAAAAGTTGTTTACGCACATCAAGATGCCAGTTTGTATCGAATACCTTCTGATCTGAAGATGTTGGCACCGGCACATCCGTAAGGTTCACAGAAGATTATCGATCAGGTGCATCGAGAGTTTTCAAAATTTCGTTTACATGGTTGGTAACTTTGACTTTATGCCAGATTTTAAGGATTCTACCCTTTTCATCTATTAAAAAGGTCGATCGTTCAATACCCATGTATTTTCGGCCATACATTGATTTTTCTACCCAAACGCCATAGGCTTCTGTCATTTCACCTTTTTCGTCGGATGCCAATGGAAAGGTGAGGTTGTGTTTTTGGGCAAAATCCTTCAGTTTTTTAACTGGATCACGGGATACACCAATAACAGGGATATCGAGCTTTTTGAATGCGGTCAGGTTTTCTTCAAAGGCACAGGCCTCTTTCGTGCATCCAGATGTATTGGCTTTTGGATAAAAATAAAGAACAAATTTTTTTCCTTTTAATGCCGTCAGTGAAATTGAACTTTCAAGTTGGGTGGGGAGATCAAAATTGGGTGCCTGGGAACCTTCGTTTAGTTGGGTCATGTAACTTACTTTTCTAGATGGATATAATGAAAATTGAATATTTTTTCCAAGTTAATAATATAGTTATTAGGTGACAGGACCAAGAAGTTTTATAAAGAGATCACGAACCTGTTCACTGGTTTGATGTATTTTCTCCATAATCAGAGAAAAGGAATCTTTTGTGTGAAAAATCTTTCCCAGAAGTTTTTCGGTCATGATTTCAATAATGATTGGAGTTGCATCCATTTCCAAATGTTCGGGAGGATATTTACCGAAAAATAATCTTAAAAGACTTTGCAAATTTCGCCAGAAATAATCAGCTTGAATCAAATATCTTGCCTCTTCAATAGAAAGATAGCCATTTTGCGCCAATTTTCTGAATGCTATTCTTGTGCAAGGATGTCTTACTTTATTATTATGCGAGATTAATTGCAGAGTTTGAGCAATAAATTCCACTTCTATAAGTCCACCTTTAAGATATTTGACATCCCATTGTGTGGTGGGGGGCATATCATTTTCCAGCCTTTTGCGCATATGAACGGCGTCTTGTAAAATAATTTTATTGGTCACGCCAGAAGGGGAAGAATCCAAAGCCTTGCCAATGGCATTATTGATCCGGTCCTGCAAGATTTTAGGTCCACCTATAACCCTGGCCCGCGTTAAAGCCATCCGTTCCCATGTCCAGGCTTCTTTTTCATGATATCGCTGAAATGAGTTCAGGGATACGGCAACGGGCCCTTTGCTGCCAGATGGACGTAAACGCATGTCAATTTCATATAATGGACCTGTATAGCTTGTATTGGTCAGTGCAGTGATAAAACTTTGTGTTAATCGTATATAATAAGGATTGATGGCTAACGAACGGAATGCTTTATTGGCCAATCCTGTTTCTGCGACACTGGCAGCAATTTCAGGTGGATGGTCATAGACCAGCATCATATCAAGATCGGAACCCACCGTCATTTCCCATGATCCGGCTTTCCCCAAGATAATGATGCATATGCCTCCATCCGGAATAATCCCATATTTTTGTTCATGATCTTTGATTACTCTTGCCAGAAGTTCGTTTAAAATGATATCTGCCATTCGTGTACGCTGGATTTGACTTTTATTTAGAGAAAGGCGGTTTTCCATATAGGAAACGGAAAGCCTGAATTCCTCGCTTTGAATAATGTTATGAAGAATGGGCAGAATTTCTTCCAGAGACTGGGTGCTGTTTAGATGCTCATGGATCGTTTTTTGCAGTAGATTTGTTTTTGTTTTTAATATATCGACATGAATTAACGCATCAAGTGCTGCAGGATTATTGGTAATATAATCAGCCATGAATTGTGAGGAACCCAATATTGACGCCAATTTTTCGATTAAAATGGGATTACGTTCGAAAAGGGACAAAAGCTGTATCCCCGCATGATGTCGTGCCAGCAAACTGTCAAAACGCTGTAGGATCAAAAGAGGGTTTTTCTGTTCTGCAAAAGCCTGTAAAATATTAGGTAAAATATTTTTTAGAATCATTCTGGCCCGTGCGGTTCTTAAAGTACGGGGGCCGCTATTGCTCCATGATTGTAAAATAGATGCGGCTTCATCGGGGAAACCTTTTTCATTCAGATAATTGATTAATTCATTTTTAGGTAAATCAAGAATAAAATTTTCTTCATTATCCGGAGACGTAAAAAATCCCTCGAATATATGTCGGACCTTTTGCATAAGCGGGAATAAATCTTCAACAAATTTGTCTGTTGATTCATATCCCATGAAAATGCAAAATGCATCAAATGCCTGTTGTGTGTTGGGAAGGGAATGGGTCTGATAATCGGATTGCATTTGCAGGCGGTGTTCTATTTTACGAAGGAAATAGTAGGTTTTAATTAGGATCGTTGCGGATTCATCGGAAATTAACTCTTTTCTGGTCAATTGCTGTATGGCTTTGATTGTTTGTGGTGTACGCAGTTTTGGAAAACGTCCTCCCCAGATCAATTGCAAGGTTTGGGGTAAAAATTCGATTTCACGAATACCACCATAACCTAACTTCACATTTTGACCGATTAACCAGTGCAGGGCATCTTGTCCAAATTTTTTTTCAGAGAGTATTGGCGGGTTGGGTTTGCCTGAATTTTTATGACAATCAATCCTGTTTTTCATGGCATAAATGTCCTCGACAACAGCAAAATCCAGATGCCTGCGCCATATAAAGGGTTGAACAGCCTCCAGGAAAGAATATCCTCCTGCAAGATCTCCCGCGACAGGTCGTGCCTTACTCATGGCACTTCGTTCCCAGGTTTGTCCCAAGCTTTCATAATATGAAATGGCGGCGGGTAACGAAACGGCGAGTGGGGAAGAAGAGGGATCAGGCCGTAATCTCAGATCAACACGAAAAACATATCCATTTTCATCTCGATCCTCCATGAGGGTTACGAGTTGTCGTGTGATCCGGATAAAAAGTGTGGCAAGATCGGGATGATTCGGATATTTGTCTGGATCATAAAGAATAATAAGATCAATGTCAGAAGAATAATTAAGTTCCCTACCACCAAGTTTGCCCATTCCCAAAACAATAAATCCTGAGTTTTCCTGAGGATTTTCTGGGTGGGAAAGTGTAATTTTTTTATTTTGATGTGCTTGTAATAAAAGATAATTGATTGCAAAATGAAGGGTGATTTCTGCAAGATAACTGAGCGTGTGGGTTATTTTTTTTAAAGTCCATACATTTCCAATATCTGCAATTGCACAGGCAATGGCAATTTTTTGTTTGGTAATCCGTAATATTTTGGCGATACTGGATCTGGATTCTTGTATTGATGAATTTTGTAGGCAAGTAAAGGCTTTATTGCAGGCCTTATCAGGTCCATTTAATATAAGGTATTCAAAGAAATGAATGTTTTTTATAATCAAATCAGCAAGAAAGGGGCTGTTCCCACCAATGGCATGGATAAGGCGGACAATACCGGGTTGCTGAATTAATACTGGATCCTTGTTATTTTTAACCCATGCTTCTTTAACTGCATTTGAAAAAAGGTCTGCTGAACGTTGATCCGCCGCTTTTGGCCAATTCTGATCAAACCAAGGGATAGAAGACAGGTTTTTGTGAGACATGATACATGATTTCTGTTATTTGGTTTTTTTCAGTTTACAAATATTAAGATGAAAATGCCCATAAAGAAAGAGCAAGAATTTCATAAAGATTCAAAAATAAAACACAGACGAAACTGGTTGCGTAAATTTTTACTGGCAGGCTGTTCGGTAATTGTATTGCTGGTCGTGATGGTGTCAGCTTTTATATTATTCATATTAAGCGCACCTGCCAACCTTACCTTTATCGCCCGATATTGGCTTCCTTTAACGGTTATAGAAGGTATGGAGAAGGATAAACCTGCTGGAAGACTGACGTTTGACAAGTTGGTTATGAAATGGCCTGTTCTAAAGAAAGGCTTTAATACACCAGTCACTTTCGAACTGGAAGGATTAAAGTTACTGGATGTCTATAATCAGGTAAGGGATCATTTGGACTTTGCAAAATTAACGCTGGATACATCATCATTACGACATAAAAAAATTGTTCCTTTGTATATCAAGTTGTCAGGTGCACAATTACATTTAAGAAGATATAAAGACAATCATGTTAATCTGGATTTGTCAGGATTGGGTTTGTCGAGACAATCCAGGCTGGATATCGACTTTCATCGTTTGTATCATGTCAAAATTGAGAAAACCGTTTTATCTTTTAAAGATGACATTGATCATAATTTGATTCAATCAAGACAGATTGATGTTGATGTGCATCCTTTTTATGCTGACAAAACATTGACCATTATTGGAAAAGTCTATTTCAATTTTGATATTAATGGTCATAAGGTTCAAATTAAAGGTCAAAGCTCTGTTCAGTCCATAACTTCATCAGATATTGTTAATTTGCAAAAAACGGGAAAGCTCCAATGGCATATGGAGATCGATCAGGTCAATCCCGCCAATATTGCAGAAATGATACCGGAATTGCGTTATTTGCAATCTGTTAATATGCCTATTTCAGCTGAGGCGAATATAGGTTTTTCTATCCAGAATAAAGCTTTCATGCAACCTTATATGGCAGATATTAAAATAAATTCTGCTCAGGGGAATGTAAGGGTTGGAAATATGGAATATTTCCCATCTTTTTTCAATGCTCGTATAAGCGCTTTTTTTGGTGAAGATGCCAAATATCCTGCAAAGATTGATTTTTCCGACATTTGTCTGCAATTGAGATCGCCGTCGGATTTGGAAAATGCGAAAAGCGGGCCTTTTTTTCATTTCAAGGGTTGGTTGAAATTATCCTCACTGTTAAATCCAAAAGTGGTTGATGCAGATTTTTCCGCAGGTAGTCCGTTGCTAGACTTTTCAACATTAAAAGAATATTGGCCTCGTCACATAGCCAAAGGGGCCAATGAATGGGTTACGGGCAATATTACAAGAGGGCAAGCGCGAGATTTTTCAATTCATGCAAGGCTTACGGGGCATGAGGGCTGGCATCATTTGAGACTGGTTAACTTGGAGGGTGGAATTGGTCAGGCAACGGGTTTGGAGGTTCACTGGTTAAGGCCCATCCCACCTTTACAGAAAATGAATGCACAAATGATATTTGTAAATCCTGATCGGATATTGATTAAATATCGAGGAGGTTATCAAATTGTCAGGTCAGGAAATGGAACCACCTCGAAATTACGCAAGTTGAATATACCTTCTGGCAATATGTGGATTACAGGATTAAGCAATCATCGGGATTTGGGTATTATAACGCTTTTGATAAAAGGTAAGTTGCAAGATTTATTAACTTTATTATCTGAACAACGATTGCATTTGCTATCTCGTCATCCTGTCCCTTTTAAAAATCCTTCCGGGGATTTGTCTACGCATTTACATTTGGAAATCCCCCTCAAGAAAAAGGTGAAAATCGAACAGATTGATATTCAGGGACATAATGAGATTAAAAATGTCTATCTAAAAGATATAGCGTTAGGACAGGATTTGAGACAGGGGAATTTAGTGGTGGACGTGAATGCCCGTCAACTTGATTTACATGGGTATGGTCTTTTATCTTATTTTCCTGCACGTATTGAGTATAGACAAAATTTTACGCATCAACATCTTGGGTCGCTTGTTGAAAAAGCAAAAGTTGGCTTGACCATTACGTCAGAGACCTTGAAACAAACAGGTTTTGATATGGCTAAGGATATAGGGGGCCAAGCCTATCTAGATTTAAACTATTCAAAATTTTACGACAAAAAAGCGATAATCAATTTAAATTTGGATCTATCAAGAACTGAATTGAAACTCCCAATTTGGCACAAGCTAATTGCAAAACCCGCGAAGGCTTCGGGAACGATAATATTGAATGACAACAAACTGGTCGGTATTCAAGACTTGCATGCTCAGGGAAGTGACTTGTTGGTGCATGCCAATATGAATATCGAAAATAGAATTCCAACCCAATTAAATATTCAATATTTTAAAACTGGACGGTCAGAAGGAAAAGCGACCATTAATTTTCCAATGACGGAGGAAGCGTTTCATAACCCTTTAAAAGGTGATGTACGTATTTCTGTCAAGGCAGATACATTGGATCTTTCCCCATTTATTCAGGATTATCTGGGATCATCCAGGAAAAAACATGCCGTTTCCAAGAAATCACAGAATTATAATATTCCTGTTGCAGCTACAGGAAAGTACAAAGGACTTAAGGGAAGACGTTGGATCTTTAACCTTCAGGCCAAGAAAATCTTTTATGATAAGAATAAGAAGCTGGGCGAAGTGACAGCCTATATTGAATATAATGGATTACGGTTGATGCGTCTTTCTTATGGAATGCGCCAACCAACTTTGGTAACTGCGTCATTATTTCCCAAGGATTCAAATCGACAATTTTATCTGGATGCTCAGAATCTTGGCAATTTATTGGATATTGTTGGAATATCAAATAGAATTTCAGGAGGGCATTGTGTTCTGAGTGGTAATTTTGATGACAATGATCCTGAGGCCCCGTTTACCGGCAAGATACAAATCGAGCCTTTTGTTGTTGATCATGTTCCCACCGCCTTAAAACGGATCAGTAATCTTTCTGTTTATGGTTGGTTCAAAAGGCAAAAGGCGGATGCGTTGAATATTGATGCTCTCAAAGGAAATATCTTTTTGAATAAGGGGATTCTGAAAATAAAAAATGGTCGTGTTTTCAATGATGAACTTGGAGCGACTTTGAAGGGCGATATCAATCTTGATAAAGCGGTTTTGGATTTGCAGGGAACAATAGTGCCGATTTATGCGGTGAATAAACTATTCAGTCATGTCCCGGGGGTGGGAAAATTATTTGTTCCAGAAAAAGGGGGGGGGTTTATTGCCGTTCCCTTTGTCATTAACGGAAAATTCAAAGACCCTCATATGGAGGCATATCCTTCAATGTTGCTAACTCCGGGCTTTTTACGAAATCTATTTTAATAATTGTATAGACAATTGAAGTTGAGACGATAGATCAATGATAAGTAATTATACGGAATATTTTTTTATTTTCATTATTGTATTGATTGGCTTTGGTTTGGCTGCTGTTTTTATATTGAAACAATCAATGAAAAAAAATGATCGGCAGGAGGATATTTTAAAAAGAATAACATTTTTAATCGAGAAGGAATCTTCCGCACGAATACAGGATCAAGACCGTCAGCAGCAACATCTTGATAAAATTGAGAAGGAATTGTTCGACCGTTTACAGAATGGTCAAAACCAACTGGCTGAGCGATTGCATGTCATGAACGAAAGTTTGATGAAGGAACAATCCACGTTACGGTTGGATCAGGCAAGGGCGATGCAGCTTTTAACAGAGCAAAGTTCACAGAATTTAACAGAGTTGCGCCAATCTGTAACGGAAAGACTGAACAAGGCTGTTGAAACTCAAATGCAGTCATCTTTTCAGCGTGTGGTTGAACAGTTTTCCGAGATTCAAAAATTGATGGGTGAGGTTAACTCTGTAACAGCGCAGATGAGCGATTTAAAGCGATTGTTTACAAATGTTAAGACGCGTGGCGGCTGGGGTGAGGCGCAGCTACAATCAATATTAGATGATATTTTACCAACTGGAACTTATGAACGGAATGTGCGTTTAAAGGATAACAGCATGGAAATTGTCGAATTCGCCGTTCATATGCCTGCACAAGGTTCCCATAAACCTTTAATGGCCATTGATTCTAAATTCCCAACGGAAGCTTATGAACGATTAATACAAGCTATTGAAGAAGGAAATAGTGGCGCGGAACAGGCTGCCCGTAAAGCTCTGGAAAGTTGTGTCAAGCAGGAGGCGAAAAAGATCGCTTCAAAATATATTGTACCGCCAAAAACGGTTGAATTCGCTGTTTTATATGTTCCAACTGATGGACTTTATACGGAAATCGCTCGAATTCCCGGTCTTATCGACGAAATCGGCAGAGTTTATCATATTTTAATTATGTCCCCCGCCTTAATGCCGCCTTTATTACGGACTATTCATCTCGGTTATGTTTCATTGGCATTGAGTGAGAAAACGGAATTTGTTTCAAGTTTATTGGGCAAGACCAGACAAGAAATGATAAAAATTGACATGATTTTTGAAAAATTGACCCGTTATATAGAAAATACGGCCACTTCCGTCACTGATGCCCGTCGTAAAACCCAAAAACTTATTCAATCGCTGGAAAAAATTGGGGAAAAGGAAACTGAATAACCAGAATGGATAAGATTATTTTAACGAGAGATGGGTATGTTTTAAAATAGTTTAACAGCATTTTATCAAGGAACGAGCAAATCATATGGTTAATTAAAGAAAAACGGATGGGATCTTAATAAGGTGAATGCAATTGTAATTACGGCATTAAAGCGTCCATATACATTTGTTGTTCTGGCTATTTTAATTCTTGTTTTTGGGGTGTTGGCTATATTCCGGACACCAACTGATATATTTCCTGATATTAAAATTCCAGTGGTAGCTGTTGTCTGGAATTATACAGGTTTGATGCCAGAGGATATGTCGGGGCGGATTGTTTACTATTATGAACGAGCCTTAACATCCACGGTTGATAATATTGAGCATATTGAAAGCAATTCTTACTATGGGCGTGGAATTGTGAAGATTTTTTTTCAACCCGGTACTGATATTGCAGAGGCCCAGACACAAATTACCTCGGTTTCCCAAACTGTTTTAAAACAGATGCCCAAAGGTACGACGCCCCCCCTGGTCATTAAATACAGTGCTTCATCCATCCCTGTCATGATGTTAAAGGTCTCATCCAAAACTATTACCGGGTCCCAGCTTTATGATATGGCATCTAATCTGATACGGCCGGCCTTGATTTCTGTTGCGGGGGCGGCATTACCCTCACCTTATGGAGGTGTTTCCAATTATGTTCAAGTTGATTTGAATCAGGCTCGCTTACTGGCTTACGGGTTAACGGCAACGGATGTAGGTAATGCCCTTGGCAAGCAAAATATTGTCTTGCCAGCTGGAGACCAGAAAGTCGGTTCCATTGATTTTATGGTTCAAACCAATGCCAGTCCCAGAGCTGTTGACGAATTTAACAATATTCCAATTAAAAAAGTCGGCAATGCAACGGTTTTTTTAAGGGACGTTGCCTGGGTACATCGAGGTGGACCGCCGCAAACCAATCTTGTCTTGGTGAAGGGGCACAAGGCAATTTTGATGGTCGTTATGAAAACAGGGGATATTTCCACCCTTCAGGTAGTGGCTGGTATCAAAAGGTTATTGCCACAAGTGCAAAAGACACTGCCACCAGGAGTTGATGTTAGCATTCTATCAGATGCCTCAGTTTTTGTTAAGGATTCCGTTCATGATGTTGTAAGGGAAATGGTCACGGCTGCATTTCTGACCAGTATTGTGGTAATTCTATTTCTGGGTTCATGGCGATCAACCCTGATTATAGCAACCTCCATCCCCTTGGCGATTTTATCCGCCCTGATTGGTCTAGAGGCAATGCATCAGACAATCAATGTCATGACATTGGGAGGTCTGGCCCTCGCTGTCGGGATTTTGGTGGATGATGCCACCGTCATGATTGAGAATATTGACACGCATCTTGAAATGGGTAAACCCTTGTATGATGCAATTGTGGATGCGGCCAATCAAATTGTGATTCCAACTTTTGTTTCAACGCTCTGTATTTGTGTCGTCTGGTTTCCGTTGTTCCAACTGACCGGGGTGGGAGGATGGTTATTCATGCCCATGGCTGAAGCGATCATTTTTGCAATGATAGCATCCTTTATTTTATCCAGAACTTTTGTTCCCACCATGGCTTATTATCTGTTGCGTGGACAAGTGGAAAATCATGGCGTCAATAAAAAAAAAGAAACTTTTTTCGCACGATTCCAGCATGATTTTGATCAGGGATTTGAGAAATTCAGAAGATACTATCGGATTTTTTTGCATAAAATTCTTTTTGTTAAGAAAAAATTTATCCTAATTTTTTTAAGTTTTTCTTTTTTGTCTGTAGGTTTATTATTTTTTGTCGGACAGGATTTCTTTCCAGAAATTAAATCTGGTGAACTAGATTTACACATGCGTGCTCCTCTGGGTTCAAGAATTGAGGAAACAGGTAAAATTTCTTATCTAGTCAATTCAGAAATCAGTGATTTGTTACCTGGGCAAGTTTATGAAATTGTCAATAATTGTGGTTTGCCCTTTAGCAGTATCAACCAGGCTTATGTTGCAACTCCGACAATAGGGTCACAAGATTGTGACATGACAATCTCATTAAGGAATTCTGAATCTCCTGTTGCGGCATATCGCCAGATTCTCAGACATGGATTAAGAAAAAAATTTCCAGGAACAGACTTTGCCTTCACGCCGGGTGATATCACCGCCAAAATTTTAAATTTTGGTTTACCTGCCCCGATCAATGTGCAGATCGTGGGTCGAAACTTGGCAGGTAACTATGAATATGCAAAACATATTGCCGCAAAATTAAAGCGTATTCCTGGTATTGCGGATGTAAGGGTTCAACAAACGGTTTCTACACCAACCCTGATGATTAATACCCGTCGTGATTTTGCTCTTAGTACAGGATTAACTGAGGCGGATATTGCAAATAATGCTCTTGCAACCTTATCGGGAAGCGGACAGGTCGCACCCACTTATTGGCTGGATATCAAGACAGGGGTGTCTCATTTGGTGAATATTCAAACCCCCCAATCTGATTTACAGAATATGAATGATCTGGAAACCATTCCTGTCAATGGTTCCGAAAGAGGGGAAAAGAAAATCAAGTCGCAGATTTTGGGATCCTTGAGCCGTATTGATCATACAGGATCAGGTGGTGAAATATCCCATTACAATATCATGCCCGTATTTGAGATTTATGCCAGTAATGAAGGGCGAGATCTGGGGGCTGTCAGCAGGGATATCAAAAAAGTTATCAAAAGGGAAAAGGCGACAATACCCCGTGGCTCTACAATAGCCATTCGGGGGCAGGCTACAACAATGTATAATGCTTATATGCAATTACTGGTGGGATTGGCATTATCTATATTGTTTGTCTATCTGATTATCGTTGTCAATTTTCAATCCTGGCTAGATCCATTTATTATCATCACTGCATTGCCGGGTGCCCTGGCAGGGATTTCTTGGAGTTTGTTTATCAGTCATAATGCATTGTCTGTTCCCGCGTTGACAGGGGCAATTATGTGCATGGGAACGGCCACTGCTAATTCCATTCTTGTTGTTTCTTTCGCTCGGGAACGGCTTACTGAGCATGGAGATGCGGTAAAAGCCGCAGTTGAGGCCGGATATGGTCGTATCAGGCCTGTTTTAATGACGGCTTCCGCAATGATAATTGGCATGATACCGATGTCATTCAGTAACACACAAAATGCCCCTTTAGGTAAAGCCGTTATGGGGGGGCTAACTCTGGCTACATTTGCAACCTTGTTGTTTGTTCCATGTGTGTTTGCATTGGTTTATAACCGTCATGGCCGGATAAAGGAATAGTGGATGTCCAACTTTTCAAAAAAAACCAAGGCTATTTTTTTAATGATTGGAATTTGCGCTTGTATTTACGCAATTTTTGGAATTGTTGAGCGACAGCACGATGTTGTCAAACTGACAGAACAGGCCAGGAAAGATTCATTTCCCATTGTTCAATGTATCCAGCCACAAAAAGGTCCAGCGATAAGAAGTCTCACTTTGCCTGGAGATGTATCGGCATGGTATCAGGCGCCAATCTATGCACAGGTATCAGGATATGTCCAACATTGGTATAAGGATTATGGTGCGACTGTAAAAGCGGGTGAATTACTGGCAACAATTGACACTCCTGGTCTGGACGCGCAGTATGAGGCAGCAAAAGCAAATTTGAAAGTTGCCCAGACACGCTACCAATTGGCGGCAGTTACGGCAAAACGTTGGCAGGCCTTGTCAGGAACCAGAGCGGTATCTCAGCAGGAAGTTGATGTTCAAGTCGCCAATGCTAAAGTTCAAAAGGCTGAAGTGGATGCAGCGGGCCATGAAGTGGCCCGGTATGAAGCTTTACAGGCATTCAAAAAAATCAAGTCTCCCTTTAGTGGCGTTGTTACATCGCGATTAACGGATGTAGGGGATTTTGTGAATAATAATGGAGATTTAAGCCGTCAAGGTAAGGCAACCGAGTTGTTTACGGTTTCTGATATTCATAAACTCCGTATTTTTGTAGATGTGCCGCAGGATTATGCATCAATCCTGAAAAAAGGGTTAAAGGCTGAATTGACAACAATTCAATATCCAGGAAAAACCTTTCAGGCGGATTTTTTGACATCTGCAAGGGCGTTTAATATGGCCAGCCGTACAGTGACAACTGAATTGACCGTTGAAAACGCCTCTCATATATTATGGCCCGGAACTTTTGTACAGGTTCATTTTATAACCCCAGCAGATCCAGATATTTTGATCATTCCAGAACAGGCTTTAATTTTTCGTAGTGAGGGTATGCAAGTTGCCGTTGTCGGGAATGATCATCGGGTTCGGATGCAGAAGGTAAAATTAGGAAATAATCTTGGTAAATCAATTCAGGTATTGGCAGGGATAAAAAAAACGGATTGGATTGTGAATAATCCATCAGCTGGGTTATTAAATGGGCAACAGGTTAAAATTGTAGATAGCACACCAGGATATAACGATAATTTTCAAAATAGCGAATCTGTAACAAAAAAATATGATAATGATTCGTTCAAGAAAAATGCGGCTGAATCCAATGTGGAATAAGAAGGCAGATAAAGCCAATATACCATATGGTTATTTGTTAATGGCATGTCTTGTTTTTCTGAATGGATGTGATTTAGCCCCGCATTACAAACCTGTTCATTATGTTCTGCCTGAAAATTGGCATGGAACAGCCCCTTTTCATATTGCACAACCTGAGGATCAGATTCCTAAAGGTGCATGGTGGGAGATATTCCATGATCCTGTGTTAAATCAACTGGAAAGCGATCTGGAAAAAAATAATCCTGATTTGCAAGCGGCAGCAGAAACCTATATGCAAAGTCGCGCTGTTCTTGGAGAGGTTAGATCGAATTTGTACCCACAATTAAATCTTGAAGCTGGTGGTGGAAGATATAAACAATCCCATCACCGGTTATTCCGAAGTAAAACCAGTCATGCTCCAATTGAAGAAACAAATATTCAATATCAGGCTTCTGTTTTATGGGAAGCAGACTTATGGGGTAAAATTAGAAATGAAATAAGGATGCAAAGAAACCTGGTTCAAGCGAAAGCTGCTGATTATGAATCTGCAAAACTATCTCTGGAAGGGGATCTGGCAGGCAGTTATATGCTTTTACGTGGGTATGATGCTCAGAATGAGGTTTTAAGCCAATCCATACAATATTATGAAGCTGCGGTTGATATCACGCGTATGCGTCAGGCAGGTGCTATTTCGGCTGGGATAGACGTTTCACGTGCCGAAAATCAATTGGCAATTACAAAGGCACAACAAACAGAGATACAGGCCAGACGGGATTTGACCGAACATGCGATCGCTGTTTTGGTTAATCAATTCCCCGCAGATTTTCATATAAAATCGGTAAAAACAAATCTAAATGATTATATACCGAATATACCGGTGGAATTTCCATCATCTCTATTACAACGTCGACCTGATATAGCCAGTGCTGAGCGACAGATGGCCGCTGCCAATCGCCATATAGGCATATCAAAGGCTGCATTTTATCCTGATATCACGATTAACGCGGCAAGTGGTTTTCAGGACAAGGGATTTGGCTTGGCAAATATGGCCAACAGCATGTGGTCTGCGGCAATTCAGGGGGCTTTACCCTTGTTTCAGGGGGGATTACGTCGGGCAAGTTTACAAAAGGGCTGGTCAGTCTACCGACAAACACGGGATCAATATCGCTCCACTGTTTTGGATGCGTTTCGCGAGGTTGAGGATAATCTTACCTTAACGCAAAAGATGCGGCTGGAATTAGAACAAAATAAGGAGGCCTCTGAAGCGGCCTTACGGACACAGGGAATGGCAATGTCATTATATACAGGAGGATTAACCACTTATCTAGACGTTGTTACAGCCCAGAATGCCGCATTAGCCGCCCAATTGGCTGAAGTTCAAAGTCAAATTAGCTTAATGCAGGCTTCAGTTAATTTGGTGGTGGCATTAGGTGGGGGATGGGGTAGACAGAATTTGCCTATTAAAAATTTAGAATCTTTTAAAGTTTTGCAGTATAATCATCTAGGATTTGATAAAAACCTACCTACAAAAAATAAAAAGATTCAATATTAATTTCATCAGATAAGAAATTAATGTCTTTCTTCTAAATAATGTAATTGATGTTCATTGCCATTGAATTTTCCTATTAATTTTATCTTATTATCAGGAGTTATTTCTTTATGATCAAATATAGTGGATATTTTCTGATCTTTGGAAATTAAATTTAAATTTCCATTAATGATTTTCCAATAATATTCGTTTTCATGATAATAATTATGAACACGGCCTTTCATGTCAAATTGCATATTATTACACCAACAAACATTGTCTGTTTGACTGCCATAAGCCCACTCACGAACAATAATATTACTTTCATCAGGTGAAAAATTTCTAATAGATAAAAGCTTTTGAACCGTGGAAAAAGATAGAAATTGTGAGAATAAAGTATTACGATGATTTGATTGATGGAGAAGCTCATTATGAATGGGATTCGCTACGTTTTCGAAGATTTCTTCGAATATATAGTAATTGAAGTTAATATGTTTTTTTAATTGAGAAGCAATTAAAAACTCAGGATCACTTTGATTGGTTAATCCAAAAAGTATAGTAGGTAAGGAGTGGTTGAATTTTCCCCCATATAGGTCGCGTGCTTTAGAATCATCCGCCAAAAAATCAATGTGCAATTTTTCTGCTGTTTGATATAAACTTCCTGTTCCAAGGGCTCTGGTATGTATTATAGGCCATTGATCGTAGATAAAAGCAATCTCTTGCATTTCCCATAATAGATGCTGCCAATATCTTTCAATACCCCATAGTGGGAATTCTTTTAGTTGAGCTAAGGTGTTTTTCAAAAATTTTCTGCTCATTATGGGAGCCATGCATTCAATAAAATCTGTTCCTCGTAAGAGTAATGTTTGTTGTTGCAGTGTAATAGGGTGAGTAAAAAAACTTTCTAACGTTAAAGATGGGGCAGATAAGACAGGTTGATATTTATTAATAAAATTAACGATTTTTCTTGCTGATTGATAGGAAATATATAAATCGTCTTCAAATAGCCAAAAGAAATCATATTGATTAATAATATCTGGGTTATTAATGATGAAGTCATGAACCCCACTTAATTTTGTTCCTTCAACTTTATATGTGTAAGTAGGGTTGTCTTGTGAAAAATCAGCATTATCATAATATACAAAAGCGATGTCCATTATTTTTTGTATAAGGTGTATCCATGATTTGTGAATGGATTTTGTACCGCAACGTAAAATCATGAGATGTTTCATTGATTGATTACCTTTAGATTATATTAATTATTGATTAATTGTAATTTTTAAAAGAATAATTTTTTTTTTCAATCTTTAAGAATAATATTTTATTGGATTTTAAATAAAATCTTGACAAACTTTGTAAACTATAAGAAAAATATCAACTCTTATCGGAACGCGGGAGATTACTTTAGCAACAAGGAAAAAAGAATTTTTCTTTGGGTTTTCGTGTGAACCGCGGTCTGGGTAGATTAATGTTAAGGAGACCCGGATATGGCCAAAAAGATTGTTGGCTACATTAAATTGCAAATTCCTGCTGGAAAGGCGAATCCATCCCCACCTGTTGGGCCTGCCCTAGGTCAGCGTGGCTTAAATATTATGCAATTTTGTAAAGAGTTTAATGCTGCAACACAAAGCCTGGAACCAGGAATGCCTATTCCTGTCGTGATCACAGCTTATGCAGATCGTACATTTAGTTTCATCACTAAAACACCCCCTAATACTTATTTTTTGTTGAAAGCTGCAAAAATTTCCAAAGGTGCCTCTGTTATTGGTAAGGGTGCAACTGTTGGTACAGTAAAAATCAGCCAATTGCGTGAAATCGCTGAGCAAAAGATGAAAGATATGAATGCGAATGACGTTGATGGTGCTGTTCGTATGTTGATGGGATCTGCACGTTCCATGGGCTTGAAGGTTGAGGAGGCTTAAGAGATGGCAAAGAATAAACGTATTGCTGCAGCTTATGCTTCAATTGAAAGAAATAAGCTTTACGCATTGAAAGATGCTGTTGCATTGATTCGTGGTAATGCGAAGGCTAAATTTGACGAAACAGTTGAAATTGCCATTAATCTAGGTGTTGATCCTCGTTATGCGGATCAGATGGTTCGAGGCTTAATGTCACTGCCACATGGAACAGGAAAAACTTTGCGTGTTGCTGTTTTTGCACGGGGTGAAAGAGCCGAAGAGGCTAAAGCGGCTGGCGCAGATATTGTTGGTGATGAAGATCTTGCGGAAAAAGTGCTGGCGGGTCAGGTTGATTTTGACCGTTGTATCGCAACCCCTGACATGATGGCGCTGGTTGGGCGTCTTGGCAAGATTCTTGGTCCACGTGGTTTGATGCCTAATCCCAAATTGGGAACGGTTACAATGGATGTTAAGTCTGCTGTAACAGCTGCAAAATCAGGTCAGGTTGAATACCGTGCCGAAAAGGGCGGTGTCATTCATGCTGGTGTGGGTAAGGCATCATTTAGTGCTGAAAATCTTCTTGAAAATATCCGAGCTTTTGTTGATACTGTGCAAAAAGCACGCCCAACAGGGGTAAAAGGTACCTATATGAAAAAGATTTATCTTTCTTCAACAATGGGTCCTGGCATTGAAGTGGATATTGCTAGCGTTAACGCTGGTTAATAAAAAAGTTTTATTATCCCTTTTTGATAAGGGGATAGTATTGTCGAGACATTTTAAAATGTCTCAAACCTGTCCAAGACCGTACGTAATTTAAGATTTTAAAGGTTTAGAGCCGCGCATGGAAGACGGGGCTGGTATTATAGATTGAAAAATTATTTATATGCTAGTGATTCCGTTGAGGACAGGCGAACCGGATCAATAAAATTCATTTTATTGATCTAAATGGTAACCTGAACAGTTATAAATTTAACTGATCAAAATGGAGACGGGATTTGGACCGCACGGAAAAACAAGCTTTTGTTGCTTCCATGGCATCTGTTTTCGCAAACACTTCAATGGTCGTTGTTACGCGCAATGCGGGATTAACGGTTGCTGATGTTACGGATTTGCGTCGTCGTATGCGTGCTGCTGGGGCAACTTATAAAGTTGGGAAAAACCGCTTGGTCACCCTCGCCGCAAAAGGTACCTCATTCGAAGGCATTACGCCAATGCTAACTGGGCCTACAGCTCTTGCTTGGGCAGAGGATCCAGTTGCTGTTGCGAAAGTAGCCGTCGAGTTCGCCAAAACCAATGAAAAACTTGTTGTGCTTGGTGGAGCGTTAAGTGGCCAATTACTTGATTTGAATCAGGTCAAGGCCCTTGCAGAGCTTCCATCCTTGGATGCGCTTCGTGCACAACTGGTTGGGCTTATTTCTACACCTGCCACACGTATTGCTGGTGTATTGCAAGCTCCTGCTGGTCAATTGGCACGGGTTTTTGGTGCTTATGCGGACAAAGGTGATGTGCAAGCGGCTTAATAAAATTTAAGTCTTTAAAAAGTTACTGAATAATCAGTGGACTTATCTCAAATCACTTATTAGTATATAAATAGGAAGAATGTAAATGGCTGATCTAGCTAAACTTGTTGATGAATTATCTGCTTTAACCGTATTAGAGGCTGCTGAGCTTTCTAAAATGTTGGAAGAAAAATGGGGTGTTTCTGCTGCCGCTCCTGTTGCTGTTGCTGCTGCTCCAGCTGCTGGTGGTGCTGCTCCAGCTGAAGAAAAAAGTGAATTCGATGTAATTCTTGCTAAATCTGGTGATAAGAAGATTAATGTTATTAAAGAAGTGCGCACCATCACAGGTCTTGGTTTGAAAGAAGCTAAGGATTTGGTTGAGGGGGCTCCTAAAACGCTTAAAGAAGGCGTAAGTAAGGATGAGGCTGAAAAAATTAAAAAGACCCTTGAAGAACAAGGCGCTTCAGTCGAAATTAAATAAGGCTATGAAGCAAACGGTAGAAAATTTTCTTTCTGCTGTTAGACTTTAAAATAAGGTAAGGCGGGACTCGTGAGTAGGGGTTTCCGCCTGCTTGGTCGTTAAAAGGAAAAATATTTAACGATTGTAAAATAGTATTCCCTTTATATATTAGGGATTAGTTGAGAGTGTGATCCCTTATTGGGATCATGAGTTTATAATTATCCAGATGGTTTGTGTGACAAATTTATCCGGAAGCAGGCGATAGGGCACAATACACGATGAACGCGGTAAGCAAATCGTTCACTGGGCGCAAGCGCATTCGTAAAAATTTTGGACGGATTCCTGAAATTGCTCCGATGCCAAATTTAATTGATGTGCAACGGGCAAGTTATGAGGCTTTTCTACAGCGAGATGTAAAGCCGGAAAATCGTTCATTAACTGGTTTGGAAGAGGTTTTTCGATCTATTTTTCCAATCAGCGATTTTGCAGGTAATGGTCGTCTTGAATTTGTAAATTATGAATTTGAAGAACCTAAATATGATGTTGAGGAATGTCTTCAGCGGGGATTGACTTACGCGGCACCATTAAAGGTCGTTCTTCGTTTGATCGTTTGGGATATTGACGAAGATACGGGGTCTCGTTCTATTCGTGATATTAAGGAACAACCTGTCTATATGGGCGATATGCCTTTGATGACAGAAAATGGTACCTTTATTATTAACGGTACTGAACGTGTAATCGTATCTCAAATGCATCGCAGTCCAGGGGTGTTTTTTGACCATGATGGTGGGAAAACCCATTCATCAGGCAAATTTTTGTTTACGGCAAGAATAATTCCCTATCGCGGTTCCTGGCTGGATTTTGAATTTGATAGTAAAGATTTAATTTACGTCCGAATAGATCGAAAGAGAAAAATTCCTGTTACAACCTTTCTGTATGCTCTTGAGGGTGAAAATTCGATCGCTTTGCGAGAGGCGAAAATTAAAGAGGGTGGGGATGTGGATTCCGTTCTTGTTCATGGAATGGATGATGATGAAATCCTTTCATATTTTTATAATACAGTAGTTTTCAAAAAAGTTGCTGATGGTTGGTCTCGCACCTTTGAGCAGGATGCTTTTCGCAATTTAAAATTACTGTCTCCTTTGGTTGATGCGGATACTGGTGAGATTGTAGCTGAAGAAAATGTCAAGTTGACTGCAAGGCTTATTCGCAAGATTGCTGAAAAAACGAAAAACGTGCTTGTTAAACGGGAAGATTTGCTTGGACGTTATTTTGCTCATGATCTGGTCAATGAAGAAACCGGTGAAATTTATGCCGAGGCTGGTGTAGAGATTACCGAAGCTATACTGGATACGCTGGAAGAGCTTGGTTTAAAAGAAATACCAACGCTGGCGATTGACAATAATGTCGGTCCCTGGATCAGAAATACATTGATTGTTGATAAAAATACGTCCAGAGATGATGCGCTGGTTGATATTTATCGTGTCATGCGCCCTGGTGAACCTCCAACGGCTGAAACGGCAGAGGCGTTGTTCCACGGATTATTCTTTGATGCTGATCGTTATGATCTTTCTGCTGTTGGACGTGTAAAAATGAATATGCGTCTTGGTGTGGAAGGGGATGACACTATTCGTACACTTCGTAAAATTGATATTTTGCGGACGATCAAAATCATGTGCGAATTAAAAGATGGACAAGGAAGTGTCGATGATATCGATAATCTTGGAAATCGTCGTGTACGTTCTGTGGGTGAATTGATGGAAAACCAATATCGTCTTGGTTTGTTAAGAATGGAACGTGCCATTCGTGAAAGAATGAGCTCTGTTGATATTGATACAGTCATGCCGCATGACCTTATTAATGCAAAACCGGCTGTTGCCGCTGTTCGTGAATTTTTTGGTTCGTCACAGTTATCGCAATTTATGGATCAAACGAACCCATTGTCAGAAGTTACACATAAACGTCGTTTATCCGCTTTGGGACCGGGCGGGCTGACCCGTGAACGTGCCGGATTTGAAGTTCGTGACGTTCATCCGACACATTATGGACGTATTTGTCCGATTGAAACGCCCGAAGGTCCAAATATTGGTTTGATCAATTCTTTGGCAACGTATGCAAAAGTAAACAAATACGGGTTTATTGAGACACCTTATCGTTTGGTCAAGGATGGTCAGTTGCAAGATGGGTGGAAATATCTTTCCGCCATGGAAGAGGAAAAGCTTATCGTCGCACAGGCAGATGCCAAACAGGATAGTCATGGACATTTGACAGGAGATCTTGTTTCTGTAAGACAAAATGGCGATTTTCAACTGGTAAAACCAGAAGAGGTTACTGCTTGTGATGTTTCGCCAAAGCAATTGGTTTCTGTTGCCGCCGCCCTGATTCCGTTCCTTGAAAACGATGATGCAAACCGTGCCTTGATGGGATCAAACATGCAGCGTCAAGCCGTTCCATTAATTCGGTCAGATGCGCCATTAGTTGGAACAGGAATGGAAGCTGCAGTTGCAAGAGATTCTGGAGCAACGATTGTGGCTCGTCGTGGTGGTATTGTTGATCAGATTGATGGAGCTCGTATTGTTGTCCGTGCAACGGATGAAAATGGTGCAACGCAAGGTGTTGATATTTACCGTTTACGGAAATACACGCGTTCTAACCAGTCAACTTGTATCAATCAGCGTCCATTGGTTTATGTTGGTGATCATATTAAGGCTGGCGATATTATCGCTGATGGTCCTTCAACAGAGCTTGGTGAATTGGCGCTTGGCCGGAACGTTCTTGTTGCCTTCATGCCATGGAACGGTTACAATTTCGAAGATTCAATACTGATTTCAGAACGTATTGCGCGGGATGATGTGTTTACTTCTATTCATATTGAAGAATTTGAGGTGATGGCACGTGACACAAAATTGGGTCAAGAGGAAATAACTCGGGATATCCCCAATGTCGGGGAGGAAGCGCTGCGCAATCTGGATGAGGCTGGTATCGTGTATATTGGTGCTGAAGTAAATCCCGGTGATATCTTGGTGGGTAAAATCACCCCCAAGGGCGAAAGCCCGATGACACCTGAAGAAAAGCTTTTACGTTCTATTTTTGGTGAAAAGGCTTCTGATGTTCGTGATACATCATTGAAATTACCGCCTGGAACAAGTGGGACCGTTGTTGACGTTCGTGTTTTCTCTCGTCGTGGTATTGATAAAGATGAACGTGCAATGGCTATTGAACGTGCTGAAATTGAACGGTTAAGCAAGGATCGTGATGATGAGTTGGCCATTCAAGAACGTGCGTTTTATAACAGGTTGAAAGAGAATCTTCTCAATCAGAAAGCTGGGGCAGGATTCAAGGGAATTAGATCAGGAACGGATTTAACAGAAGAAGTGTTGGCCGAACATCCCCGTGGAACATGGCGTCATATCATTGTTGCCGATGATGATGTAATGGCTAATATTGAACAGATTAAACGTGACTTTGATCGTGAGGTTTCCAATATTCAGGCGCGTTTCAACAACAAGGTTGATAAGATCCAGCGTGGTGATGAGCTTCCTCCTGGTGTTATGAAAATGGTTAAGGTTTTCATTGCCGTTAAAAGAAAATTACAGCCTGGGGATAAAATGGCCGGTCGTCATGGAAATAAGGGTGTTGTTTCCCGTGTTGTGCCAGTTGAGGACATGCCATTTCTTGAGGATGGAACCTCTGTTGATATCGTGTTGAATCCGTTGGGTGTGCCTTCCCGTATGAATGTCGGTCAGATCCTTGAAACCCATTTGGGATGGGCCTGTGCAAATCTGGGTAGACAAGTCAGCCAAGTTGTTGATCAGTATATGAAGACTGGTGAAAAGAAACAGGAACTTTTGGATCGCCTTAGATTGATTTATGGCGAAAAAACGTTTAATGAAAAAATAGCCAATCTTTCAGAGGCTGAACTGCTTAATTTCTGTAATGATCTTCGTAAGGGTGTCTCGATTATGACTCCGGTGTTTGATGGAGCAAGCATTCCTGATATCGAAAACATGTTGAAAGAGGCGGGGCTTAATCCTTCGGCGCAAAGTACATTGATTGATGGACGTACGGGAGATCCTTTTGAGCGCCAAGTGACGGTTGGTTATATTTACATGCTTAAGTTGCATCACCTGGTTGATGACAAAATCCATGCGCGTTCTATTGGTCCTTACTCATTGGTGACGCAACAACCATTGGGTGGTAAAGCCCAATTTGGTGGCCAGCGTTTCGGAGAAATGGAGGTATGGGCCTTGGAGGCTTATGGGGCTGCCTATACCTTGCAGGAAATGCTTACGGTTAAATCAGATGACGTTTCAGGCCGTACTAAGGTTTATGAAGCGATCGTTAAAGATCAGGACGATTTTGAGGCTGGTATACCTGAAAGCTTTAATGTGCTGGTGAAGGAATTAAAATCCCTTGGCTTAAATGTTGAACTTGAACAAAGTGCTGAATAAAGTAGATTGTTAGGTTTTTTAAATATTATCAATGAGGTATTCAGTTTATGGATACCTCAACCCCCCAAAAGGTTTTTGGCGAATGAATGAACTTATGAAAATTCTTGGTCAGACTGGCCAAGCAATGACGTTTGATCAGATTAAAATTCAATTGGCCTCGTCTGAACAGATACGGTCTTGGTCTTATGGTGAAGTGAAAAAGCCAGAGACAATCAATTATCGTACTTTTAAACCAGAACGGGATGGATTGTTTTGTGCGCGCATTTTCGGTCCGATCAAGGATTATGAATGTCTTTGTGGTAAATATAAACGGATGAAATTCCGTGGCATAGTATGTGAAAAATGCGGTGTTGAAGTTACGCTTGCCAAAGTGCGTCGTGAACGTATGGGGCATATTGAGCTTGCAAGCCCGGTTGCACATATTTGGTTTTTGAAATCTCTTCCAAGTCGTATCGGATTAATGATCGATATGACTTTGAAAGATCTCGAGAGGGTTTTGTATTTTGAAAATTATGTTGTTTTAGAACCCGGGACATCGCCATTAAAACAATATAGCCTGCTGACTGAGGATCAATATCTTGATGCCATGGAAGAATATGGGCATGAGGGTATTGAAATAGGGATTGGTGCGGAAGCGATTAAGAAAATTCTGGTCAATATCGATTGTGATGTTGAAAAAGTCGAATTACGCGCCGAATTAAAAGAAACGACTTCTGAAGTCAAACGTAAGAAGCTTGTAAAACGTTTAAAACTTGTGGAAGCTTTTGCAGAAAGTGGTTGTCGTCCTGAATGGATGATCATGAGTGTTGTACCAGTCATTCCACCTGAATTAAGACCGCTTGTTCCATTGGACGGTGGCCGTTTTGCCACATCAGATCTCAATGATTTGTACCGTCGTGTTATCAACCGTAATAACCGGTTGAAACGGTTAATGGAATTGCGTGCACCGGATATTATCATTCGTAATGAAAAACGTATGTTGCAGGAATCTGTTGATGCGTTGTTTGATAATGGACGTAGAGGACGGGCAATTACAGGGGCGAATAAACGACCATTAAAATCCTTGGCGGATATGCTTAAAGGAAAACAGGGACGTTTCCGTCAGAACTTGCTTGGTAAACGTGTGGATTATTCTGGACGTTCAGTGATTGTGGTTGGTCCTGAATTGAAATTGCATCAATGCGGTTTGCCTAAAAAAATGGCATTGGAATTGTTCAAGCCATTTATATATTCCAAGCTTGAAAAATATGGGCATGCGACGACTATTAAGGCAGCTAAGCGCATGGTTGAGAAAGAACGTCCAGAAGTTTGGGATATTATTGAAGAGGTTATTCGTGAACATCCTGTCATGCTTAACCGCGCACCAACTTTACACCGCTTGGGTATTCAAGCTTTCGAGCCTGTTTTGATTGAGGGTAAAGCGATTCAGTTGCATCCATTGGTATGTACTGCCTTCAATGCAGATTTTGACGGTGATCAGATGGCGGTTCATGTGCCATTGAGTTTGGAAGCGCAGCTCGAAGCACGTGTTTTGATGATGTCCACAAATAATATTCTTAGTCCTGCTAGTGGTAAGCCTATTATTGTTCCATCTCAGGATATTGTATTGGGGCTGTATTATCTAAGTCTGGAAATTCCTGAATTTAAATTAACTCCAGATCAATCCGAATATGATTCTGAAGGTCATCTTATTAAAAAGGGTGCACCTCTTTTTGCGAATATCGGTGAGATTGAACATGCATTGTCATCCAGAACCTTGAAGCTTCACGATAAAATTCGTTGTCGTTTTCAAACAAAGAATGCGGATGGTGAGCTAGTTTATCAAAAGGTAGTGACAACCGCAGGTAGAATGTTGATTTCACAGATTCTTCCAAAACACCCAGCAATCAATTTTTCATTGATCAATCAACAATTAACGAAAAAGACAATTTCAGATATTATCGATATTGTCTATCGTCATTGTGGTCAGAAGGAATGTGTGATTTTTGCGGATCGTATGATGGGACTAGGATTCTCTTACGCTGCTAAAGCTGGTATTTCCTTTGGTAAGGATGATATGATCATTCCTGATGCGAAAAAGGAACTGGTCGCCAAGACAACCGAAGAGGTTAAGGAGTTTGAACAGCAATATCAGGACGGTTTGATTACAGCAGGAGAGCGTTATAACAAGGTTGTTGATGCTTGGTCACGTTGTACGGATGAGGTTCAGGCAGCGATGATGAAAAAGATTTCGCATGTAGAGCCTGGCCAACCCATCAATTCTGTCTGGATGATGAGTCATTCTGGAGCTCGTGGGTCCCCAGCCCAGATGAAGCAGTTGGCCGGTATGCGTGGTCTGATGGCGAAACCGTCAGGTGAAATTATTGAACAACCTATTATTGCCAATTTCAAGGAAGGTCTTTCTGTTCTTGATTATTTTACGTCGACTCATGGTGCACGTAAAGGATTGGCTGATACGGCCCTGAAAACCGCAAACTCTGGATATCTTACTCGTCGTCTGGTTGACGTTGCTCAGGATTGCATTATTGTTGAGCCAGATTGTGGAACAGAACGCGGATTGGTTGTTCGTGCGGTAATGGATGGTGGTGAGGTTATTTCTTCACTGGCAGAACGTATTCTTGGACGTACATTGGCGGCAGATGTAACGGATCCAGCAACTGGTAAAATTCTTTATCCTCGTAACACGCTTTTGGAGGAGGCCGAGGTTGAGGCGATCGAAAAGGCCAATGTTGAAAGTGTGATGATTCGTTCTGTTTTAACCTGTGACAGTCAGGTTGGCGTATGCGCTCATTGTTATGGTCGTGATCTTGCTCGCGGAACTCCTGTTAATATAGGAGAGGCTGTCGGTGTTATTGCTGCTCAGTCAATTGGTGAGCCCGGGACTCAGCTGACAATGCGTACATTCCATATTGGCGGTGCAGCACAAAAAGGTGCAGAACAATCTATGGTTGAATCCTCCCGCGATGGCAAGATCAAGATTGTAAATCTGAATGTTGTTCAAAACAGTCAGGGATTTGACATTGTCATGTCCAGAAACTGTGAAATTATCCTGTTGGATGATAATGGAATTGAACGCGCTCATTATCGTATTCCTTATGGTGCACGTTTGCTTGTTAAAAATGGATCGAATGTCAAGCGTCATCAGAAAATGGCAGAATGGGATCCATATACCCTACCTATTATTACTGAAAAATCAGGTACAATTGAGTATCAGGATCTGATTGAAGGTATTACACTGGTTGAACGGATGGATGAAGTCACGGGGCTTTCTTCAAAAGTTGTTGTTGACTATAAGCAAACAAGTAAATCTCGTGATTTGAGACCACGCTTGCAGTTAAAGGATTCAAATGGGGAAGTCATGAAGTTGGGGAACGGTAACGACGCACGTTACTTCTTGTCTCCAGATTCCCTGCTTTCTGTGGAAAATGGGGCGCAGGTTAATGCCGGTGATGTCTTGGCCCGTATTCCAAGAGAAGGTTCCAAGACGCGTGATATTACCGGGGGTCTTCCACGGGTGGCTGAACTTTTCGAGGCACGTCGTCCGAAAGATCATGCGATTATTGCTGAAAATGATGGTGTGGTTGAATTCGGAAAAGACTATAAGGCAAAACGTCGGATCGTTGTATGTAATGAGGATACTGGTGAAGAAACAGAATATTTGATTCCTAAGGGAAAGCATATTTCTGTACAGGAAGGTGACTTTGTTCGTAAGGGCGACCCTCTTGTTGATGGGCCCCGTGTTCCTCATGATATTTTAAAGGTTCTTGGAATTGAAGCCTTGTCGGATTATCTGATTGATGAAATTCAGAGTGTTTATCGTCTTCAGGGCGTGAAGATCAATGATAAACATATTGAAGTGATCGTTCGTCAAATGCTGCAAAAGATTGAGGTGACGGATCCAGGTGATACGACTTATTTAATTGGTGAAACTGTAGATCGCTTGGAATTTGAACAAGAAAATATCAAACGGATGAACGCCAACGAGCGTCCGGCAACTGGTTCACCAGTTTTACAGGGTATCACCAAAGCTGCGTTACAAACCAAATCCTTTATTTCAGCGGCGTCCTTCCAGGAAACAACCCGTGTATTGACAGAGGCAGCATCTGCGGGAAAGGTTGATACCTTGATGGGATTAAAGGAGAATGTAATCGTCGGACGTCTTGTTCCTGCAGGAACGGGTAGTGTCATGAACAGATTCCGTGCCATGGCCTATTCAAGAGATAGACAGCGAATTCTGGATGCAAATAAGATGAATGATGAAGCGGAAATTGAACTTTCTTCTGTTACATCAGAAAATAATGAAATAAAGGACGTGACTCAGGTCACTGAATAAGGTATAGGTATATAACTTTATTCGTTTTCAGTTTTATTAAATGGGTATTACTACCCATTTAATAAGTTAAAATACGGGTCATTTTTGTCTTTTGGCAAAAATAAAATGTTTTTTTACAAGGATACTTAGTTCAATTTTAAGCTGTTTTAAAAATAGCTTGCAATTTAACAAGGGTCTTGTTAAAAAGCATCGTTATCTGTTGAATAAATTTATGGCACATTAGATAAAACATCGTTTATAAGGTATATGGTTTTATTTTTATGCCAACTTTAGTGGCATTTATTTAATTAAATGTTAATTGTTGTAATGACCGTCGAGTAACAATATTGCGTTGCTTGACCTAGAAATAGTAAGGATCGGGAAAGGCGAATGCCGACCATTAACCAATTAATCGCTAAAGGCCGCGAACCTGCTGCCAAGCGCAATAAGGTTCCTGCTTTGCAGGGATGCCCGCAAAAACGAGGGGTATGTACTCGTGTTTATACAACAACACCTAAAAAGCCAAACTCAGCATTGCGTAAAGTTGCAAAGGTACGTCTGACGAACGGTTATGAGGTGGTGAGTTATATTCCTGGTGAAGGTCATAACTTGCAAGAACATAGTGTGGTCTTAATACGTGGTGGACGTGTTAAGGATTTGCCAGGCGTGCGTTATCATATTTTACGTGGTGTTCTGGATACACAAGGAATCGCAAAGCGACGTCAACGTCGTTCTTTGTATGGTGCTAAACGTCCAAAATAAGAGGAATTAAAAGGCATGAGTCGCCGACACCGCGCAGTAAAGCGTGAGATACTTCCCGATCCTAAGTTTGGTGATGTGGTCATCACGCGTTTCATGAATGCGTTGATGTATGATGGTAAAAAATCTATTGCTGAAAAAATCGTTTATGGTGCATTGGAATCTCTACGCGCCCGTGGCGGTGAATCAGCGGACCCTGTAAACCTGTTTCACGAAGCTTTGGATAATGTTAAGCCAGCCGTTGAAGTTCGTTCACGCCGTGTAGGTGGTGCAACGTACCAGGTGCCTGTAGAAGTTCGTGCTGACCGTCGTCAGGCATTAGCAATTCGCTGGTTAATTGACGCTTCCCGCAAACGTGGCGAAAATACTATGCAAGAAAGATTGTCAAACGAATTGCATGACGCTATCAATAATCGTGGAGCGGCTGTTAAAAAGCGCGAGGATACTCACCGTATGGCTGAAGCAAATAAAGCATTCAGTCATTATCGCTGGTAAGTATAAGTTTGAACTTAATTTATTTTAACCGAATTTCTTGGTAAAAACCGAGTTAACGGAGAGAGACAATGGCAAAGGCTAAATTTGAGCGGAATAAACCGCACTGTAACATTGGAACTATTGGTCACGTTGATCATGGTAAAACAACATTAACAGCTGCTATAACGAAAGTTTTGGCGGAAAAAGGCGGTGCGGATTTTACTGCCTATGACATGATCGATAAGGCACCTGAAGAACGTGCCCGTGGTATTACTATTTCAACAGCACACGTTGAGTATGAAACAGACAAACGTCACTATGCTCATGTTGACTGTCCTGGTCACGCTGACTATGTTAAAAACATGATCACAGGTGCGGCACAGATGGATGGTGCTATCCTGGTTGTTTCAGCTGCTGACGGTCCTATGCCACAGACTCGTGAACATATTCTTTTGGCTCGTCAGGTTGGCGTTCCAGCACTGGTCGTATTCATGAATAAATGTGACCAAGTTGATGACCCTGAACTTCTTGAGCTTGTTGAAATGGAAATTCGTGAATTACTTTCTTCGTATGAATTTCCTGGAGATGATATTCCCATTATCAAAGGATCAGCTTTGGTTGCTCTTGAAGACGGTGATCCAGAATTGGGTAAAAACCGTATTCTTGACCTGATGAATGCTGTTGATGAATATATCCCGCAGCCAGAACGTCCAATTGATCGTCCATTCTTGATGCCAATTGAGGATGTTTTCTCTATTTCTGGACGTGGTACGGTTGTCACCGGACGTGTGGAACGTGGTGAAATCACTGTTGGTGAAGAAGTTGAAATTGTTGGTATTCATCCAACAACAAAAACAACGGTTACCGGTGTTGAAATGTTCCGCAAATTGCTTGACCGTGGTGAAGCGGGTGACAATATCGGTGCGCTTCTTCGTGGAACAAAACGTGAAGATGTTGAACGTGGTCAAGTTCTGGCTAAACCAGGAACCATTAAGCCACATAACAAATTCAAGGCGGAAGCTTATATTCTTACAAAAGAAGAAGGTGGGCGTCATACTCCATTCTTTACCAATTACCGTCCACAATTCTATTTCCGTACAACTGACGTAACTGGTGTTGTACATCTTCCAGAAGGTGTGGAAATGGTGATGCCTGGTGATAATGCGGCAATGGATGTTGAATTGATTGCTCCTATTGCCATGGATGAAGGTCTGCGATTCGCTATTCGCGAAGGTGGACGTACTGTTGGGGCTGGTGTAGTTTCCAAAATTACCGAATAGTCTCGGCTAATTAGTTTGGATTCCCAGCTGTTTTTGCGGCTGGGAATCTTGTTGTTCTTGGATCCGAAAAGGATTCGTTTTTGTAGGCAGAAATAAATGGAAAGCCAAAACATCCGTATTCGCCTTAAAGCTTACGATTATCGTGTGTTGGATAATAGCACTCGTGAAATCGTAAATACAGCGAAGCGTACGGGGGCACAGGTAAGGGGGCCAATCCCGTTGCCAACGCACATTGAGCGGTTTACAGTTAACCGCTCACCCCATATTGATAAGAAGAGTCGTGAGCAGTTCGAAATCAGAACGCACCGGCGTTTGTTAGATATTGTTGAGCCCAACCCGCAGACCGTGGACGCTCTCATGAAACTTGACCTCGCCGCTGGCGTTGATGTCGAGATTAAGCTATAAGGTCCAGACGATGCGTACAGGATTGATCGCAAAAAAGTTGGGAATGACCCGACTATTTAAAGAGGACGGCACTCATGTGCCAGTCACTGTATTGTACTTGGATGAAGTACAAGTAGTTGATGCTCGTACAAATGAACGTGATGGATACACAGCCCTTCAATTGGGGTATGGTAAAGCTAAGGTAAAAAATGTTAGCAAGCCTAATCGTGGTCATTTTGCACGGGTAAAAGTTGAACCAAAACAGAAACTTGTAGAATTTCGTGTTACGGAAGACGCTGTTGTTGAGGCGGGGGCAAGATTGACTGCCGCTCATTTTGTTGTAGGACAAAAGGTGGACGTAACTGGGACCAGTAAAGGTAAGGGATTTGCAGGTGGAATGAAACGTTGGAATTTCAAGGGGTTGGAAGCAACTCATGGTGTTTCAATTAGTCATCGTTCGCATGGTTCCACAGGGAATAGACAAGACCCCGGTAAAACATTTAAAAATAAGAAGATGGCAGGCCATTTAGGTAGTGAGCGTGTAACGACGCAGAATCTTGAGGTTGCTGCTGTAGATGTAGAGAAAAATTTGATCATGATTAAAGGTGCAGTGCCTGGTGCGAAAAACGGGTTTGTTCTCTTGCGTGATGCGATCAAAAAGCCTCGTCATGCTGATGCACCATTTCCGGCAGCATTGGCAATGGTTGCTGAGGAAGGTTGAACACTATGGATGTAGAAATCAAAACCTTCGATAATGGAAGTGCTGGCAATATTACGCTTCCAGATGAAATTTTCGGTATTGAACCCCGTCAAGATATTATGGCAAGAGTTGTGCATTGGCAGCTTGCTAAACGTCGTTCTGGCAATCATAAGATTAAGGGGCGTGGTGAAGTTTCTGGAACAACAAAAAAACCTTATCGGCAAAAAGGTACAGGTAATGCGCGTCAAGGTTCGTTACGTGGACCGCAGTTTCGTACCGGTGGCATTGTTCATGGTCCAGTAGTGCGTGATCATGGGTATGATTTGCCAAAGAAAGTAAGGCGTCTTGGTCTTATTTCTGCTTTATCACAGAAATTGGCAGAAGGTAAGTTGGTCGTTATTGACGAAGCCAATAATACTGCAAAAACATCTGAATTAGCTGCAAAATTAAAAGTGTTGGGCTGGAATTCAACTTTAATTATTGATGCAAATATTGATGAGAATTTTGGACGTGCAGTAAGAAATATCGCTTCAGTAGATATTCTTCCAACAATTGGTGCAAATGTTTATGACATTTTAAATCATGACATTTTGGCTATTACGCGCGCAGCAGTTGATGGGTTAAAGGAGCGCCTGGTATGACGAATATTCTTTCAATTCGCCAAAAGGCGGAAAAAATGTCTCGTGAAGCGATGTTTAACATTATTCGCGCACCCTTGATTACTGAAAAGGCAACCTTTTTGTCTGAAAAAAATCAAATTGCGTTTAAAGTTGCATCAAACGCTACTAAGCCTCAGATCAAAGTTGCGATTGAAACTTTGTTCGGTGTGAAAGTGTTGGGTGTTAATACGCTGATTTTAAAAGGTAAGACAAAAAGATTTCGAGGTCGGTTAGGGCGTCGTTCTGATGTTAAAAAAGCTTTTGTTCAACTTGCTGAAGGTCAGTCAATTGATTTGACAACCAAGTTGTCATAAGTGTGAGGTAGGAATTAATGGCACTTAAGCACTTTAAACCAGTTACTCCAAGTCTTCGTGGCACGGTTCTAATTGACCGTAAGGAGCTTTGGAAAGGTAAACCTGTCAAGACGCTTACCGAAGGTAAGAACAAGACGGGTGGACGTAATAATAATGGTCGAATTACCTCTCGTTTTATTGGGGGTGGGCATAAACAGTCATATCGTTATGTCGATTTTAAAAGACGTAAATATGATATGCCTGCAACTGTTGAACGGTTAGAATATGATCCCAATCGAACTGCTTTTATCGCGTTGATCAAATATGAAGACGGTGAGTTATCTTATATTCTGGCACCTCAAAGATTAAAAGCTGGAGATGTTGTAATCGCAGGTCAGCGTGTAGATGTTAAACCTGGAAATGCAATGCCTTTAGCAGCTATCCCTGTAGGAACCATTATTCACAATATTGAATTAAAAGAAGGAGCTGGCGGAAAACTGGTTCGTTCAGCTGGAACTTACGCTCAGTTGGTTGGTAAGGATGCTGGATATGCACAAATCAAACTGCAGTCGAATGAATTGCGTTTGGTACGTGGTGAATGTATGGCAACAGTTGGTGCCGTATCCAATCCAGATAACATGAACCAGCATTTTGGTAAGGCGGGACGTAGCCGTTGGTTAGGCCGTCGTCCACACAACCGTGGTGTTGTCATGAACCCGGTTGACCATCCTCATGGTGGTGGTGAAGGTCGTACTTCTGGTGGTCGTCATCCTGTGACACCATGGGGTAAACCAACTAAAGGTTATAAAACAAGAGTCAATAAGCGTACGGACAGCTTGATTATCCGTCGCCGTAAGACAGGCAAATAAAAGGGGCAAATAGAGATGGCAAGATCCGTCTGGAAAGGCCCGTTTGTAGACGGGTATTTACTTAAGAAAGCTGAAACCGCACGCGCTTCAGGTCGTAACGATGTAATCAAAATTTGGTCACGCCGTTCCACCATTTTGCCGCAGTTTGTTGGTTTGGTTTTTGGTGTTTACAACGGCCATAAATTTTTACCAGTGCAGGTCAGTGAAAATATGGTAGGTCATAAATTCGGTGAATTTTCTCCAACCCGTACATTCAATGGTCATGCAGCAGACAAAAAAGTAAAGCGGGGCTAGGATATGAGCAAACCAAAACATGATCGTGCACTCGCTGAAACCGAAGCTCAGGCAATTGGACGTAATATTCGTGTAAGTCCACGAAAACTAAATCTTGTTGCTGGATTGATTCGTAATCAACCTGCATCCACTGCTTTGGCAAAATTAACCTTTTCTAAAAGAAGAATTGCTAAAGAAGTTAAAACAGTTCTGGAAAGCGCGATTGCAAATGCGGAAAACAATCATCAACTTGATGTAGACCGTTTGGTTGTATCCAAGGCAGAGGTAGGTAAAGCGATGGTTATGCGTCGTTTTCATGCCAGGGGTCGTGGACGTTCAGCGCAAATTCAGAAATTCTTTAGTCATTTGAAGATTGTCGTTGCTGAGCGTGACGAAAACGATTCTTCTGAAGGAAAGGCAGCATAATATGGGTCAAAAAGTTAATCCAATTGGGTTGCGTTTGGGTATCAATCGTACTTGGGATAGTCGTTGGTATGCAGATAATGATTATACCAAATTATTATTTGAAGATTTCAAACTTCGTGACCATTTACGCAAGAAACTTGCAGGTGCGGGTGTTTCCAGGGTTGTTATTGAACGACCAGCTAAAAAGCCTCGTGTAACGATTTATGCGGCGCGCCCCGGAATCGTTATTGGTAAAAAAGGTCAGGATATTGATAGCTTACGTAAAGAATTAACATCAATGGCCGGTGCAGAGGTTGCATTGAATATTGTTGAAATACGTAAACCAGAAATTGATGCGACACTTGTTGCTGAAAATATTGCCCAGCAGCTGGAAAGACGTGTGGCGTTTCGTCGTGCTATGAAAAGAGCAGTGCAGTCAGCAATGCGTTTAGGTGCGCAAGGAATTCGTATCAATTGCAGTGGTCGTCTTGGCGGTGCTGAAATTGCACGCATCGAATGGTATCGTGAAGGACGCGTTCCCTTGCATACTTTAAGAGCAGATATTGATTATGGTGTTGCCGCAGCTCATACAACCTATGGGAAATGTGGTGTAAAGGTTTGGATTTTTAAGGGCGAAATCATGGCCCATGATCCATTGGCCCAGGATCGCCGTGCTGCTGATCAGGCACCACAAAGGTAATTGATTAATTGGAGCATAATAGTTATTAATAAGGCTATTACAACGCATGAGGATTTTAAATAATGCTATCTCCGCGGCGGACTAAATTCCGCAAAGCTCATAAAGGCCGTATTCACGGAATGGCTAAAGGTGGGACAGAGCTTAATTTTGGAACCTATGGTTTGAAAGCACTGCAGCCAGAACGTATTACAGCCCGTCAAATTGAAGCGTCTCGTCGTGCGATTACACGTGCGATGAAACGTATGGGACGTGTGTGGATTAGAGTTTTTCCAGACCTTCCTGTCTCTAGTAAACCAGCAGAAGTTCGTATGGGATCTGGAAAAGGGTCTCCTGAATATTGGGTTGCTCGTATCAAACCAGGTCGTATCCTATTTGAGATTGAAGGTGTAAGTCCCGAAATTGCAAAAGAGGCGTTAACGCTCGGTGCTGCGAAGCTGCCAATTAAAACGAAATTTGTAACCCGTATAGGAGAGGCCTAGAATGGCAAAGGCAAATAAGCCAGCTGATCTGCGCGCTAAAACGGTAGACGAATTAAAGACGTTGTTAATTGATTTGCGACGTGAACAATTTAATTTACGTTTCCAACGTGCGACTGGTCAAAATGAGGGTGTGGGTCGAATTGGGGTAATCCGTCGAGATATTGCACGGATTAAGACCATTATGACTGAAGTTAACAAAAACGCCGCAGGTGCTGCCGCATCTGCCGGCAAGTCCTGAGGAGTTAATGGGCGATGCCAAGGCGCGTTCTAACCGGTCGGGTGACAAGCGATAAAATGGACAAAACAGTTTCTGTTTTGGTTGTTCGTCGCGTTATGCACCCGCTTTATAAAAAATTCATTCGTCGTTCGAAAAAATATGCGGCGCATGACGAATTAAATGAGTGTCAAATTGGAGATATGGTTCGTATCATTGAATCTCCTCCGATTTCAAAAAGGAAAACATGGACTGTGATTTCTCGCAACGGTGCACCTCTTGGTGCGGCTGAGCAAGTATCCAGCATAGAAGCTTAAGGGAGGCTTAACTATGATCCATCCCGAGACCAACCTAACTGTGGCTGATAATTCAGGTGCAAGAGAGGTGCAGTGCATTAAGGTACTGGGCGGTTCAAAGCGGAAAACCGCTTCGGTCGGCGACGTGATCGTCGTTTCTGTCAAAGAGGCTATTCCTCGTGGCAAAGTAAAAAAAGGTGATGTCCATCAAGCTGTGATTGTCAGAACAAGCTATCCTGTTCGTCGTCCTGATGGAACCTCAATACGTTTTGATAAAAATGCTGCTGTATTGATAAATAAACAAAACGAACCAATTGGCACACGTATTTTCGGCCCGGTAGTAAGGGAATTGCGTGCACGTCAATTCATGAAAATTATCTCCTTAGCTCCGGAGGTTTTATAATGGCAGCACGTATTAAAAAAGGCGATCAAGTAATCGTTATTACAGGGCCTCAGAAAGGTGTGCAGGGTGAAGTCCTGTCAATTTCCCCTGTTGAAAATAAGGCAGTGGTTCGTGGTGTGGCGGTTGCCAAACATCATAAGAAACCAACCCGCATGGGTGATGCTGGTGGCATTGTTGAGCGTGAAAAGGCTATTCACTTGTCAAATCTTAAATTGGTAGATCCAAAATCAGGGAAACCTACTCGTGTTGGATTTAGGGTTTTGGAAGACGGTCGTAAGGTTCGTGTTGCCAAAGCCACCGGTGAAGTGATCGAAGGTTAAGAGAGGTGGATATGTCAGAAAATAGTCAAGTTCGCTCTGAAGCACGCCTTTACACGCTTTACAAAAATGAATTGCGTAAAAAGTTACGTGAACAATTCAATTACAAAAACGAGATGCAGATTCCGCGTCTTGAAAAAATTGTTTTAAACATGGGTGTTGGAGAAGCGGCAGGCGATCAAAAGAAACTGGATGCTGCCACGGAAGAAATGACCTTGATTGCCGGTCAAAAAGCCGTTAAAACACTTACTAAGAAAGCGATTGCTGGATTTAAAATTCGTGCTGGTTTACCCATTGGATGTAAAGTTACATTACGTAAAAACCGTATGTATGAATTTCTGGATCGTTTGGTTACAATCGCTTTACCGCGTGTTCGTGATTTTAGAGGGTTGCCGGCAAACAAAGGATTTGATGGTCGTGGAAATTTTGCAATGGGTTTGAAAGAACAGATTGTATTTCCTGAAATCGTTTACGATAAAGTAGACGAAGTACGTGGTATGGATATTGTGTTTGTAACAACAGCCAAGACCAATAACGAAGCCAAGGCTTTGTTAAAAGCATTTTCCCTTCCATTTATTGGATAGGAAATTGTTCTTTCGCTGCAAGGTGATACATTACCTTGCAAATTTGTTTTTTTTGGAAAACGGTCGATATAGTCGACAGGTTCCGGAGGGTAAAATTAAACATGGCAAAAACTTCAGCCATTTATCGTAATGCGAAGCGTGCACGTATGTCCGCACGTGATAAAGCAAAACGCATTGCGTTAAAAAATATTGTAATGGATAGAAGTTTACCAGTTGAAGATCGTTTTGATGCATCTTTGAAATTGGCTAAACTTCCTCGTAATGGTTCACGAGTAAGAGTGCGTTTGCGTTGTAAACTAACTGGTCGCTCTCGTGGGAATTACCGTAAATTTGAACTTTGCCGTATCGCATTGCGTGAATTGGCATCTACCGGGCAAATCCCTGGTATGGTTAAATCAAGCTGGTAAGGGATATATAGATGTCATTATCTGATCCATTGGGTGATATGCTCACCCGTATACGTAATGCACAATCAGCTCGTCATTCATTTTGTGTGGTTCCCGCTTCTAATTTGAGAGTTAATGTTTTGGAAGCATTAAAGCGTGAAGGTTATATTCGCGGATATAAGAAAGAAGAGCTTCGCAAGGGAATAAGCCAGCTTCGCATTGAATTGAAGTATTCTGAAGGTGCTCCTGTTATTAAAGAAATTCAGAGAGTATCTAAACCAGGTCGTCGCGTTTATTCTAAAATTAAAGAATTACCACGTGTTTATGGTGGCCTTGGGGTATCCATTTTGTCAACACCTCAGGGTGTTTTATCTGATATTGAAGCACGTGCCGCCAATGTTGGTGGTGAAGTGCTCTGTCGTGTATTCTAAGAGGAGGGATCAATGTCACGTGTAGGCAAAAATCCCGTGCAGATTCCGCAAGGGGTACAAGTTTCTCTGAAAGACGGTAAAATTGTTGTCAAAGGTAAAAGAGGCGAATTGTCTCTGCCTATATCTGAACATATTGAAACTGTTATTGAAGATAATCAGGTTACTGTTAAGCCAAAAGATGATGGTGTTGCCGCAAGAACAATGTGGGGCACTACCAGAGCATTAATTGCGAATATGGTCAAAGGTGTTTCCGAAGGTTATACCAAGGCCCTGGAAATCACGGGAACTGGGTTTCGTGCCGCTGTTCAAGGTTCAAATCTTGTTATGAATCTTGGTTATTCACACGATGTTGTTTATCCAATTCCATCTGATATTAAAATTACAACGCCACGTCCAACGGCAATCGTTGTTGAAGGTAATGATAAACAACGTGTTGGTCAAATCGCACTGGATATACGTAATTTTAGAAAACCTGAACCTTATAAAGGTAAAGGTGTTCGTTATGAAGATGAGATTATACGTCGCAAAGAAGGCAAGAAAAAATAATGGGTATGCAACGTGAATTACAAACGCGCCGTCGCAGACGGTTGCGTTATCAGCTTCGTCAGAAAGGAAACGGGCGTCCACGTCTTTCGGTTTTCCGTTCAAGCAAAAATATTTATGCTCAAGTTATTGACGATATGGCTGGTAAGACTTTAGTTGCTGCTTCAACTTTGGATGCAGCGGCTAAAGAACAAATTAAAACTGGAGCTGATATTAATGCTGCTCGTGTCGTAGGCAAGTTGATTGCTGAGCGTGCAAAGGCAGCAGGATTGGAACAGGTCGTATTTGATCGTGGCTCCTATATTTATCATGGGCGTGTAAAAGCGCTTGCTGAGGCTGCCCGTGAGGGCGGGCTCTCGTTCTAAAAGGAGTCGCGAATGGCACGTGAAGTGAAAGAAGGCGGTCGCGGTGGACGTGAACGTGAAAATGAAGATTTGATCGACAAATTGGTATCGATTAATCGTGTTGCTAAAGTTGTAAAAGGTGGTCGACGCTTTGCCTTTGCTGCATTGGTCGTCGTTGGTGATCAGCGTGGACGTGTAGGATATGGTGCCGGTAAAGCCAGAGAGGTGCCTGAAGCAATTCGCAAGGCAACTGAGCAGGCTAAAAAATCAATGATACGTGTTCCCATGAAAGAAGGCAGAACATTGCATCATGATGTGCAAGGTTTTTATGGCGCCGGTAAGGTCGTGTTAAGATCTGCCGATTCGGGAACTGGTATTATTGCTGGCGGTCCAATGCGTGCGGTTTTTGAAAGCCTTGGAATTAATGATGTTGTTGCGAAATCAACAGGTTCACGTAATCCACATAATATGGTAAAGGCAACTTTTGATGCATTGCGTAGATGTGCAAGTCCAAGAGTTGTTGCAGCAAGACGTGGAAAGAAGGTGTCTGAAATTCTTGGTCGCCGTGATTCTGGCCATGCGTCTCAAAATGCGGAGGCTGTAAATGGCTAGTAATACGGTAAAAGTAACTCAGATAGCATCTGCAATTGGTCGTAAGAAAGATCAAAAGCAAACATTGACTGGTCTTGGCTTGAATCGTGTTGGTGCAACCCGTGAGTTGGTAAACACACCAGCTGTCCAGGGAATGATCAATAAGATTCGCCACCTCGTTAAGGTGGAGGGATAAATGAATCTAAATGAACTTCGTGATAATGCCGGAGCGAGATACCGTAAAAAACGTCTTGGACGAGGTATTGGTTCTGGTAAAGGCAAAACATCAGGTAAAGGCGTGAAAGGTCAGTTGGCACGTTCAGGTGTGGCAATCAATGGCTTTGAAGGTGGACAGCTTCCACTTTACCGTCGTATGCCAAAAAGAGGGTTCAAGAATATTTTTCGCAAAAATTATGTGGAAATTAATCTTCGGACCCTTTCATCCGCTATTGAGCAGGGTAAATTGAATGCATCATCTTTAATCGATGAAAAAGCATTGCGTGAAGCCGGTTTATTTAAGGGAAAAAAATACTCTGGCGTCTGTTTGCTTGCTAATGGAAATCTAAATCAGGCCATCAACTTGGAAGTGTCAAGAGCATCAGCGGCAGCTGTTGAAGCGGTAAAAAAAGCTGGTGGTTCTCTAAAGCTTTTATCGTCATCTGGGGATGTTTCTGCAGATGCCTAGGAAATGAAGAGGTAATATAATTTAAGTTTGATCAATTTTTAGATCAAAACATTATGTTACATTCTAATTTTAAGGTAAAATTACAGCGTCCCGTTTCGTTACGGTGACGCTGTTTTTTTTGAAAGGATAAAAATTATGGCCTCTATGGCCGAACAACTAGCGGCGAATATTAATGTCAGTGCGTTTTCTAAAGCAACTGAATTAAAAAAGCGTATTTGGTTTACATTGGGTGCGTTAATTATTTACCGTCTAGGTACCTATATCCCGGTTCCGGGAGTGGATGCTACGGTAATGGCACAATTGCTGGCTAAACACCAGGGTGGTATTCTTGGTATGTTTGACATGTTCAGTGGTGGCGCCTTGGGTCGTATGACCATTTTTGCCCTGAACATCATGCCCTATATTAGTGCATCTATTATCATTCAGTTGATGTCCTCTGCGATGCCATCTCTTGAAGCCTTGAAAAAGGAAGGGGAGCAAGGACGTAAAAAGCTTAATCAATATACACGTTACCTGACGGTTTTCATTGCTTTATTCCAGGCTTATGGAATTGCCATTGGGTTGGAAAGTATGAAAAGTCCCGCAGGTTCTGCCGTTACCAATCCGGGATTGCTTTTCTTGTTAACCTGCGTCATCACGCTGGTTGGGGGAACGATGTTTTTGATGTGGTTGGGGGAACAAATCACGGCACGCGGGGTCGGTAATGGAATATCATTGATTATTTTTGCCGGTATTGTCGCCAATTTACCAACGGCTTTGGCAAGTTTATTTCAACTGGGTTACACTGGCGCTTTGTCTCCATTTTTTGTCGTTGCATTTCTTGTATTGGCAGCGGTTACAATCGCCTTTATCGTGTTTATGGAACAGGCGCAAAGAAGAGTTGTCATACAATATCCCAAACGGCAGGTTGGGCAACGAATGTATGGTGGTGATTCAACACATATGCCATTAAAAGTTAATACCGCTGGGGTTATACCGCCTATTTTTGCGTCTTCAGTTTTATTGATACCTGTAACAATAGCTGGATTTCTATCAAATGAATCGACACCAGGATGGTTGGCATATCTAGGACAGGAATTCGGTCAGGGTCATATTTTATATATGGTCTTTTATGCTGCCATGATTATTTTCTTCTCATATTTTTATGCAGCTGTATCCTTTAATCCCAAAGAAACGGCAGATAATTTACGAAAACAGGGTGGATTTATTCCCGGTATTCGTCCAGGTGCAAATACAGCAACCTATTTTGATAATATCCTGACACGGTTAACAACAATTGGAGCGCTATATCTTGTTGTTGTCTGTTTATTGCCACAATTTTTAATCAATCATTACAATGTTCCCTTCTATTTTGGTGGAACCAGTTTGATAATCATAGTTTCCGTGACAATAGATACGGTAACGCAGGTTCAATCCCATTTGGTTGCGCACCAATATCAGGGTCTATTACGCAAATCCAGGTTTGGAAAAGGAAAAAAACGGTGAAGCTAATATTTTTGGGCCCACCAGGGGCAGGTAAAGGGACGCAGGCTCAACGTTTGTCAGAAAAATATCATATCGCGCAAATCTCCACAGGAGATATGCTGAGGGCTGAGGTGAGATCTGGGTCAGAAATCGGGAAAAAAGCCAAGGATATTATGGATAAGGGGTTATTGTTTCCTGATGATCTGATGGTTGAAATGATTGCAAAAAGAATTAAAAAGGATGATTGTAAAAACGGTTTCATTCTTGATGGTTTCCCTCGCAATGTGGATCAAGCAAAAGCGTTGGATAAAATGTTTGTCTCTGAACATCTGAAACTTGATGCTGTATTATTATTAAAAGTGGATGAAGAAATACTTGCGGAGCGAATTTCCAACCGGTTTAGTTGTGCAAAATGTGGTGCCAGTTATAATAAACTTTCTAAAAAACCAAAAAAAGACGGAGTCTGTGATGCATGCGGTTCAACGGAATTTGTTTCAAGAGCTGATGATAATAAATATACCGTTCTGGAACGTTTAAAAGTCTATCGCGAACAGACCGCTCCCTTATTGCCATATTATAAAGAAAAAAAATGCTTGTATCCCATTGATGGTATGAAAAATGTGGATGAGGTGACAAAAGATATTGATTTAATTTTAAAAAAAAATAAAATGTAAATTTATATTTTTGTGAAAAAATTATCATACTATATTGACTCTGTTAGTATGAAAGTTATATTGATGCTTTTAAAAGTGTTTCAAACACGTTAGTTATTAATGAAACAGTTATTGATCTCGTAACTGTTGCTTTTTTAGTGGCTAGCTGTTAAGAATAGACCTAAATTATTAAGGCTAATTAAGGAGTATTGGGCGTGGCGCGTATTGCCGGCGTAAACATCCCGACGAATAAGCGGGTAACCATTGGTCTGCGTTATATATACGGCATTGGGCCGACAAAAGCGCAGGAAATTTGTAATAAATTGTCAATTCCTGACGAACGTAGGGTGAACGAACTTTCAGATGATGAGGTTCTGAAAATCCGTGAGTTAATTGATAGCGAGTATCAGGTTGAGGGTGATCTTCGTCGTGAAATTTCGATGAATATCAAGCGTTTGATGGACTTGGGATGTTACCGTGGATTGCGTCATCGTCGTGGTTTGCCTGTAAGAGGCCAGAGAACTCATACAAATGCTCGTACACGTAAGGGTAAGGCGGTTGCTATTGCTGGTAAGAAAAAAGTAACACGTTAACCCTTGGTTTGTTTTAATTTTTTATAACTAAACGGACAGGATAATAAAAGCCATGGCGAAACCCGCCACACCGCGTCTCAGAAAAAAAGAACGCAAAAACATTACTTCTGGCGTAGCGCATGTTTTGTCTACGTTTAATAATACGATGATCACTATCTCTGATGTTCAAGGAAATGCAATTTCATGGTCTTCAGCGGGTGCTCAGGGATTTAAAGGTTCACGCAAATCTACACCTTATGCAGCACAGGTTGCAGCTGAGGATGCGGGACGTAAAGCTCGTGAACATGGTATGGAAACTCTTGAAATTGAAGTGTCTGGACCGGGATCTGGACGTGAAAGCGCATTGCGTGCTTTGCAGGCGGTAGGTTTTACGGTTACTTCAATCCGGGATACCACGCCAGTGCCACATAACGGATGTCGTCCACGTAAACGTCGTCGCGTTTAATCTTTCGTATATTATTTTCAATCAATAATGAATGGAAATAATATTCAAGTAACAAAAGCTGACTTCGAGGTTAAGATTTTGTTACTTTTTTTGGTAATAATTTGAATTGAAAGGCCACCACCTTGGTCCTCCAGAAAAACTGGCAATCTCTTATTAAGCCGGAGAAGCTGGAAGTCGAACCGGGCTCGGCGTCACAAAATGTGGCGACCGTGGTGGCGGAGCCGCTTGAACGTGGCTTCGGCATGACGCTCGGTAATGCGCTTCGGCGAGTACTTTTATCTTCTCTTCAAGGGGCTGCTGTTACAGCTGTTCGTATTGATGGCGTTCTTCATGAATTCTCATCAGTCAATGGTGTGCGGGAAGATGTCACGGATATTGTCCTGAATGTTAAGCAACTGGCCATACGTATGCACAGTGATGGTCCAAAACGGATGATTTTGTCCGCGGTAGGTCCGGGGCAAGTTACAGCTGGACAGATTCAGGCAGATCATGATATTGAAATCATGAATCCTGATCTTGTGATTTGCACACTTGATGATGGAATAAAGTTGGGTATGGAATTTACCGTTGAAATGGGTAAAGGTTATGTACCTGCCTCTACTAACCGTCAGGAGGATGCTCCGATTGGGATGATTCCAATTGACGCGATATATTCACCTGTTCGTCGTGTTTCCTATAAAGTTGAGCCAACCCGTGTTGGTCAGGTAACAGATTATGACAAGCTGTTATTGACTTTGGAAACAGATGGTTCTGTAACGCCTGAAAATGCCGTAGCTTTGGCTGCGCGTATTCTGCAAGATCAGTTCCAGCTTTTTATCAATTTCGATGAGCCTAAACCAGTCGTGACGGAAGAGCCTAAGGAAGAGCTTCCATTCAATCGTAATTTATTGCGCAAAGTTGATGAGCTTGAATTGTCAGTTCGTAGCGCCAACTGTCTCAAGAATGATAACATTGTGTATATTGGCGACCTGGTGCAGCGGACAGAGCAAGAAATGTTACGCACTCCTAATTTTGGTCGCAAGTCATTGAATGAAATCAAGGAAGTTCTTTCTTCAATGGGATTGTCATTGGGAATGAATGTGCCTGCTTGGCCACCAGAAAATATTGAAGAGTTAGCTAAACGGCTGGATGAGCTGTTTTAAGCATAGTATGATAGAAGAGGATTGAAATTATGCGTCACGGTATATCCGGCCGTAAATTGGGTGTGACTTCATCGCATCGCCTTGCAATGTTCAGAAATATGGCCGTTGCATTAATTAAGCATGAACAGATTACAACGACTTTGCCAAAAGCTAAGGAATTACGTCCTGTTGTCGAGAAACTTGTGACATTGGGAAAACGTGGTGATTTGCATGCACGTAGACAGGCTTATGCCATGTTGCGTGACGAGACTATTGTTGCCAAGTTATTTTCTGTTATCGCTGATCGTTACAAAGCGCGTCAAGGTGGATATTTGCGTGTGTTGAAAGCGGGTGTCCGTTATGGTGATGCTGCTGATATGGCAGTTATCGAATTTATTGAACGTGATGTAAATGCAAAAGGGCTTGACAGTGGACCAAAGCCCACTGATGAAGATTCAGACGAGTTAGCTGCATAATATTAAAATACCCTTTTGATTTTTAAAAAGAGATAGAAACCTATCTCTTTTTTTGTTTGTAATGAATAAAATTGGGATTATAATTAAGTTGTAAAAAAAATATATGTTAACGTGTTAGGCT
>NZ_JAXOQA010000005.1:0-52741 GCF_047307945.1 Commensalibacter sp. A3DC
TTAAAAATTTTGAATTAAATATCGTTTTAATTTTATTTTTAGATAAAACACCTAATTATTACGATAGTTTTCATTGTAAAACAATTCATTAATTTTTTCAGCGGCGAATTCAATATCAGGTTCAGCCCACAAGGCATTCGGCAATTCATATACTTTTCGTGGGTCTTTTACAGGTATCAGTTTGTAATTAACAGGAACACCACAGTTTTCATCAATATACTCACTAGTTGCAGACCAATTAGTGGAAATAACAGCTTTTCCGTATTGCATAGCTTCTGCTGGCACCAACCCAAAACCTTCACTGCGATGAAGTGACAAAATAATATCAGAATGAAATATAAGCGCCCTATTTTCCTCTGTTGTCAATAAATTAGTATAAAGAATGATATTTTTTTGTCCATCTATTGCTTTCTTTAATTCATTAAAATCCTGACGGAAATCATTAATATAGGAAACCTTGAGAATAAGGCTAATTTTATCATGAGCTATTGTTTCACACGCTTTTCTAAAAGCCCTGATTGCGGCTATAGGATTTTTTCTAACAAAAGATGAAGAAAGATTAAAAGATGTTAATATATTTAAAGTTGCTTGGGGTAAACCAAGACTTTCACGAGTTAGACCTGACGCAATTGCTACAGGATATGCTGCAATAGGATGAGGAACAACCGTAATCTTTTTTTGATATTTATTAGCCCAATGTTTAACGGCTTTTGCGACAAAACGAGAGGGTACCCATATTTCATGAACAAATCTGAAACCCACCTCCCATTCTTTTGGCAAAATTTCAAGCTCCCATGCCCAATAACCTATTATTTTTCTGTTTTTCAATAAAAAACGAGGTAAATTCAATAATGCAAATGCCAATTGTGGGGCATTGATATGAAAAATCAATGATGCGTATGGATAAACTGATAAAATTCTACGCGCTTCCTTATATTTTGTATAAGAAAAACCATAGGGGTCGATATCGATTTTCTGAACGGTTACATTTTCGTTTTTAAGTGCATTATACATTATACGCGCACCTTCACCCAAACCAGAAGCTTTTGAAAACTCACCAATTATAATTACGCTTTGGTCACAAAAGGGTTCTGATGATATAGAAGGTGCTAATATCCCCCCCACTTTGCTTAGATAAAATCTTCGCTGATATGGGGGCAATAAACGCCATAATTTATGAAATGGCTGAATCTGCAATACCCTTGAAATAATTACTGTTTATATATGGGAAAGCGTTTACATAAAGCCATGACTTTATCGCGAACAGCTTTTTCCGCAAAACTGTTATCATTATCTTTGGCATTTGCCAATGGGGATAGAACTTCATTTATCAAGAGACCAATTTCACGAAATTCTGCTTCACCAAACCCTCTAGTTGTCCCTGCTGGACTACCTAGACGAATACCGGAAGTAATGGCCGGTTTTTCCGGATCAAAAGGAACCGCATTTTTATTTGCGGTTATTCCCGCTCTTTCCAAACTTTCTTCCGCCTGTTTTCCCGTTACTTTCTTGGGACGTAAATCAACAAGTAACAAATGGCTGTCCGTACCATTTGTAACAATATCAAATCCACATTCAATCAAGGTGTCTGCCAATACACGGGCATTGTTTGCCACCGCTTTTTGATAGGTCTTGAATTCCGGACGCATTGCTTCAGCAAAGGCCACCGCTTTTGCAGCGATGACATGCATCAATGGACCACCCTGTAATCCGGGAAATACTGCTGAATTGATTTTTTTAGCCAAATCGGGACTATTTGTTAAAACAATTCCTCCACGAGGTCCACGTAAAGTTTTATGCGTTGTACTGGTGACAATATCAGCGTAATCCATTGGGTTTGGGAAAAGGCCTGCTGCAACCAATCCGGCAAAATGAGCCATGTCAACCATCAGAAAAGCACCAACTTCATCGGCAATTTTTCTGAAACGGGCGAAATCAATAATTCTGGGATATGCAGATCCACCTGCAATAATCAAACGTGGTTTTTCATTTCTCGCAGTCGCCTCGAGCTCGTCATAATCAATCAAGCCATCCTCTTTTCGAATTCCATAGTGCAATGCATGGAACCATTTTCCAGAAAAATTAGGTGCCGCACCATGGGTTAAATGTCCACCCGCTGCCAAATTCATTCCCAATACTTTTTCACCAGGTTTGACAGTAGCCATAAATGCAGCCAGATTGGCATTCGCACCGGAATGTGGTTGAACATTGGCAAATTGCGCGTTGAAAATTTTCTTGACACGTTCAATTGCCAGAACTTCCACCTTATCAACTTCACCACATCCGCCATAATAACGACGTCCGGGATATCCTTCAGCATATTTATTCGTCAATACGCTACCCTGAGCCTCTAAAACTGCCTTGGAAACAATATTTTCACTTGCTATTAACTCAATACCGTCCTGTTGACGGGTAAGTTCGCTTTGTAAAGCTGCGTAAACCTCAGGATCTGTTTGAGAAACATCAGATTGAAAAAATTGATGATATAATTTATTTTCGGACATTCATGGATTCCTAGAAAACTACATATTTAAGAGACTCTCTAATAAATATTCAATTTTGTGATTTTCTGCAATTAAATATGTAAGATAATACGCTATTACTGAAAAAATAAATTCCAAAAAAATATGATTTATTTTAAGAACTTTACACAATATTGTGATAAATTTTAAAAAAGGGCTATTCTATGGATCTATCCAAGAGAAAATCACTATTTAGAAAAAAATCCATAGAAAATAACCAGTATGAAAACGGTTTGGCACGCGTAATCGGCATGCCTAGTCTGATTTTTTTTGGCGTTGGTGGAATTGTTGGAACCGGACTCTTTACGGTTACAGGTATTGCTGCATCAGAACATGCTGGTCCCGCCGTACTTCTTTCTTTCCTAATAGGAGCATTGGCATGTTCATTCATAGGATTATGTTACAGTGAACTTGCTGGAATGATTACAGAATCGGGCAGTTCTTACAGTTATATCTATATCGCTATGGGAGAATTTATAGCCTGGATTGTTGGATGGAATTTGGTGCTTGAATATTCTGTCGGAGCAGCAGCGGTAGCGGTAAGTTGGTCACAATATTTAAAGTCAATTCTGATAAGTTTTCACTTACACCTACCCTATCAATTTTTCGCTTCACCACTAGAGAAAATAAATATAAACGGCCAGAATATTTCTGGGATATTGAACCTTCCATCCACATTTGTCATCATATTTCTGTCTCTTTATCTGATACAAGGGATTAAACAATCCTTTCGAATGAACAATATGATTGTTTTGATCAAGTTGTTTGTTGTATTTGCTGTTATCGCTTTTGGATTTTCCTATGTTGATTTTGACAATTTCAAGCCTTTTATCCCAGAAAATACAGGTCAATTTGGTCATTTTGGCATTTCAGGAATTTTTCAAGCTGCCGGCATGATCTTTTTTGCCTACATAGGTTTTGATAGCGTAGCTTCTACTGCACAGGAAGTTAAAAATCCATCAAGGGATATCCCGAAAGCTATTTTAATAATCATTACAATTACAGCACTCATTTATGTCACGTTTGCCTTTGTTATTGTTGGGCTTGTCAATTTTCATCAATTGCTTGGTAATGGCGCACCTGTGGCAACAGCCATTGATCACACCCCTTATAAATGGTTACAGCCCGTAATCAAATTCAGTATCATCATTGGTTATTTTCCTGTTCTTGTATTACTTCTTGTAGGTCAAACTCGTATCTTTTTTACCCTTTCTAAAGACGGTTTGATTCCCAAATTCTTTTCCGTTATTCATCCCGACCATAAAACTCCTCATCTATCACACATGTTTTTTATGGTTTTTATCTGTATTCTATCTGCCTTTATTCCTATTTCAATTTTAAGTGAAATGTGCTCTATAGGTGCATTATCCGCCTTTTTTTTCGTATGTATATCAGTAATGATTTTACGTCGAACCCATAAAGATTTCCCCCGGCGTTTTAAGGTGCCAGGTGGCGATATCATACCGATATTTGGCACTTTGGTTTGTTGTGTGCTGATGTATTCCCTAAGCAATATAACATGGTTAACCATTGGGGGATGGATGTTCATAGGTATAATTATTTATTGGCTTTATGGTCATAAACACAGTAAATTACAATAGAAATTTCATAATTAATTAAGGATTGATACCATGATTGGAAGCTTTCCTCTGACTCGTATGCGACGCAATCGAATTGATTCTGCAACGCGTCGTCTGGTTGCTGAAAATAAATTGAGTAAAGATGATTTGATTTGGCCAATTTTTATTATTGAGGGCAACAATATTGAAACAGAAGTTTCTTCAATGCCTGGAATTAAACGGGTTACTGTTGATCGTCTGGCTGCATATATAGAACCTGCTGCAAATCTGGATATCCCCGCGCTTGCATTATTTCCTGTAACCACCAACGATAAACGTGATCCAGAGGGAAAGGAAGCCTATAATCCCAATAATCTAATTTGCCGTGCATCAAGAGAACTTAAAAAAAGATTTCCAGAAATGTTATTAATCGGAGATGTAGCTCTTGATCCTTATACCAGCCATGGCCATGACGGAATAATAAAAAATGGTTATGTTGCCAATGATGAAACCATAGAGATACTAGTCAGGCAATCGATTAATCAAGCCCGAGCAGGTATGGATTTTATCGCGCCTTCTGACATGATGGATGGTAGGGTCGCGGCAATCCGAAAGGCATTGGACAATGATAATTTTGTTAATACACGAATCATGTCATATGCCGCAAAATATGCCAGTGTTTATTATGGACCTTTCAGAGATGCGCTGGAATCAGGAAAACTTTTAAAAGGCGATAAAAAAACTTATCAGATGGATCCTGCCAATAGTCGAGAGGCTCTTTCTGAAGTCGAACTCGATATTCAAGAAGGTGCTGATTCAGTTATCATCAAACCGGGATTGCCCTATTTGGACATAATCCGAATGGTAAGAGATAGATTCAATATCCCAATTGTCAGTTACCAGGTTTCTGGTGAATATGCCATGTTGAAAAACGCGATTAACCGTGGTTATCTTGATAATAATCAGGCTATTTTCGAAACACTTCTCTGTTTCAAGAGAGCTGGAGCAAATGCAATTATGACTTATTTTGCTCCAGAAGCGGCAAAATTATTAAAACAGTTATAATTTTCATATATAAAGGGATATTTTAAAAAATTAATTAATTATTTCATAAATATCCTTTGGACTAGAATAAGACTAAATTCTCAACCAATTAGGAGATTTATGTCCAACAGATGCACGATTACCTATATAATTTTCCAATATTTCAAAATTTCTGACTTTTGTTTGACTAGGCATTGTAAAACCAATCTTAGAATCAAAAACTATAACCAGTTTCAGTTTTCCTTTACCCAATTTCTGTAATAGAACACCACTACCCTTTTTTAATTCAGGAATTTGTTCTAGGGGAAATATCAGAAATTTACTGGATGAATTCGCAATGGCAATATAATTTCCATTACCTTCAAGACAAGCGAATGTTTTTTCATTATCCTTTAAAGTTAGAACTTGTTTACCCGTTTTCCGTTCAGTAACTAGATTTTCCCCAGAAATGACAAATCCCTTTGCTGAGGTTGAAACAAGAACATATTTCTTTTTTTCATCTAAAATAAAAAATTCAATAACCTCAGCATCATTTGCTATGTCAGCAAGAAGACGTATGGGTTGACCATCACCTCGGCCTCTTGGTAAATCTAATGCCTTTATATTAAATGATTTACCTTCACTACCGATAATGCAAATTCGATCATTACTATGACATTCCAATATTTTAAATAAATGATCCCCTTCTTTGAATTTCAGCTTATCACTGTCAAGATTATGTCCTTTCAAAGCACGTATCCAACCTTTGGAGGATAAAATAATTGTCAGAGGTTCACGTTCCACCTCTTCCAGAATATCCATAACATCTATTGTTTTAGGCGCTTCAGAAATTTCCGTTTTTCTCAAACCATCATCGGACTGACCAAACGTTTTCAAACCCTCTTTCAATTCTTTGTTGATTTCTTTCCAGCAAAGAGATTCACTTGCCAGCAACGTTTTTAAATTAGATTTTTCATTTGTGAGTTGTGCATATTCATTTTTTATTGCATTTTCTTCCAATCGTCTCAAACTTCTCAAACGGATATTGAGAATGGCTTCAGCCTGAACATCCGACAGATTGAAAGTTTGCATCAAAACAGTTTTTACTTCATCTTCATCTCGAATTATACGAATAACTTCATCAAGATTTAGATATACCGCTAATAAACCCTCCAGAATTTCCAATCGCTGTTCAATAACATTTAACCGATATTGACTTCGACGTTTGAGAACTTCATAACGATGATCCAACCATGATTTCAAAATGGCTTTCAATCCCATCAATTTAGGAACGGCATTGCGATCAAGCACATTCATGTTGTAAGCAAACCGGTTTTCCAAGACAGTCAGTTTAAACATGGATTCCATTAAAATTTCAGGCTGCACCGTTTTAACTTTGGGCTCTAATATAAGCCGTATTTCATCAGTACTTTCATCTCTTATATCTGCCAATAATGGAAGCCTCTTCTGTTCCATCAAAGTGGCTATCTGTTCAATCAATTTGGATTTCTGCACTTGATAGGGTATTTCCTTAACAACGATAACCCAAGTTCCAAATCGACCATGTTCAATTTCCCATTTTGCCCTGAGCCTTAATGAGCCTCGACCAGTTTCGTAAGTTTGTTGAATAACATTTTGATTTTCAACAATTTTCCCACCTGTTGGAAAATCTGGACCTTTTACAAAATGCAACAAATCCTGTGTAGAGGCTTCAGGATTTTTAATAAGGGTCATAGCGGCCTGATAAATTTCACCCACATTATGTGGGGGAATGTTTGTTGCCATTCCAACAGCAATTCCGCTTGCACCGTTTGCCAAAAGATTTGGGAATGCACCTGGTAAAACAACGGGTTCTTTTTCCTCTCCATCATAGGTATCACGAAAATCAACACAATCTTCATCGATACCTTGCAATAAAAACTGGGCAATTCTTGTCATACGGGATTCTGTATAACGCATAGCCGCAGCATTATCACCATCAATGGATCCAAAATTCCCCTGTCCCTCAATCAAGGGATACCGTACAGCGAAATCCTGTGCGAGACGAACGAGCGCTTCATAGACAGCGGCATCCCCATGGGGATGATATTTACCAATAACATCCCCAACAATACGGGCGCATTTCTTGAATCCTGATTTTGGATCAAGTTTCAATTGACGCATGGCATATATCAAACGACGATGAACAGGTTTCAATCCATCCCTTACATCTGGTAATGAACGCGACATTATTGTTGACAGGGCATAGGCCAGATAGCGTTCACTTAATGCCCTTGCAAAGGGAGCGTCCTTGATTAAACCGTCAGATGCAGCAGTCATATTATACTCTTGTATGTTTTAATTTTTTATTTGTATGATTATGCAGAATAGAGAATTAGTCCATCATAGGCAACTTCGATGTCCGGCGGCAGATTTGCCTTTAGCCAATTCCAATCCATATCAGGTCCCATATGCGTTAAAATCGTTCTTTTAGGCTTGATAATTTTTTTCCATTCCAGAACCTTGCCAATCCATGCATGGGCAGGATGTTCATTCCGTTGAAAACATCCCACAATAAACAGATCAAGATTGGATAAAATTTTCAACCCTTGTTCCGGAATCCGAACCACATCGGTACAATATGCCACATCACCACATCGTATGCCCATGGATTTACAAAAACCATGTACCTGTTCACATGTTTGAATAGATTGATTTTCAATCATGAAATTATCATAATAATCAATCTGATGAACATCCAAAACTGGACGAAAAAAATATGGTTGGGTTTTCCATGGCTTAAATGCGTAGGCAAATCTTGATTTCAATTCAGATAATGTATCTTTCGTTGCATATATTGGTAAGGCTTTACCCAAAACTCTGTTGATTGAACGCAATTCATCCAGACCAGCAATATGATCTGCATGTGCATGAGAATAAATGACAGCGTCAACCCTGCCAATTTTTTCTCTCAATAACTGAGTTCGTATATCAGGACCTGAATCAATTAGAATTCTTTTGCCATTATTCAACTCAATAACGATAGAGGATCGAGTTCGTTGATTCTTTTGTTCCAGGGGATCACATATTCCCCAATTCCCCTGACCATCATCACCTCCTACCAATGGGACACCACCCGAACCTCCGCATCCCAGAATAGTAATTTTCATTAAACAATTTACCTTTTAAAAGACGCCTTTTTAAAAAGACGATGAAAATTATCTGTTGTTTGTTTTTTAAACGTTTCAAAATCGACCGCCAACAATTTGGCCATAAATTCTGCTGTTTGATAAACATATGCGGGTTCATTTCGTTTGCCCCGAAATGGTACGGGAGCCAGATAAGGAGAATCAGTTTCAACAAGAATTCTATCTTGAGGTAAATGGAGAACGATATCGCGTAAATCCTGGGCTTTTTTAAAAGTGATTATACCTGAAATACTAATATATCCACCCAAATCTAGAACTGTTTCGGCCAGTTTCATACTAGATGTAAAACAATGAATTAAAAATGGAAATCGTCCCCCTTTTTCTGTCTCTCTCTTTAAGATTTTGGCAATATCATCATCTGCATCCCGGGCATGAATACATACAGGCAATCCAGTTTGTTGCGAGGCACGGATATGATTTTCAAAAGATTCTTTCTGTCGTTCAAAAGCCTCTTGTTTACCGTAAAAATAATCAAGTCCGGTTTCACCTATACCTATAACTTTGGGATGATTGGTTAATTCAACAATTCTGTCAACAGAACAAAAAGGTTCATCCATCACATATTCAGGATGAGTTCCAATCGTGCACCATACACTCAAATGATCAGTTGTATAATCGGTTATTCCTATTTGCTGCCGCGCATCTGATAAACGCGTTCCTATTGTTACAACTTCACCCAAACCTGCATGTGTTGCACGATCAATAATGGCTTTTTTTTCATCATCATCAAAAAAATCAAGATGGCAGTGTGAATCAACCAGATGCATCAGATTTGTTCAGCTTCCGTATAACGAGGAAAAATAGGAGAAGGTAAGGGTAATTTTATTCCTGAATGAATTTCTTTTTCAAGATCTGAAAAATTACGTTCATTTTTACCAACCCCAAGCTGGGTCAATAATTTATCCATACTATTAGGCATGAATGGCTGTAAACAAGTGGCAATTTCGCGCAACACATCAACCATGGTTCTTAAAACAGTCTTCATACGCTCGAAATCAGTTTTTTTCAATTTCCATGGCGCCTGATGATCGATATATGCATTTGAAGCGCGTATAACCTTCCAAATATCCTCTAAAGATTCATTAAAAGCCTGACGGTCCATTTGTTCCCTTAATAAAATCGGCAACAGTTTAGCTTTTGCTATCAACTGTATATCCACATCCAATCTTTTTCCAGTATCTGGTAAAATTCCGTCACAATTTCTGGTAATCTGAGTCAAAGTTCTCTGTGCAAGATTACCCAGATCATTGGCCAATTCATTATTCATGCGATTGATCAGGGATTGTCTGCTATAGTCTCCGTCTCCACCGAAAGGAACTTCACGCAAAAGAAAAAATCGGACAGGATCCAGTCCGAACTCATTGATCAATTCAATAGGCTCAACAACATTTCCTACTGATTTACTCATTTTTTCACCTTCCACTGTCCACCATCCATGCGAAAATATTCGTCTGGGAACTTCCAAACCCGCCGCCATTAAAAAAGCTGGCCAATACAACGCATGGAAACGTGCAATTTCCTTCCCCACCAAATGCAAATCTGCTGGCCAAAAACGCCACCGATCTGATAATTCCGTATCAGGATAGCCCAATGCGGAAATATAATTTGTCAACGCATCGAACCATACATACATGACATGATCCTTATCGCCTGGAACTGGAATACCCCACTTGAAACTCGTACGACTGATGGATAAATCACGTAAACCAGATTTTACAAAACTTAACAGTTCATTCTTACGACTTTCTGGACCGATAAATTCTGGATGCAATTCATAAAATTCCAACAACTTGTCTTGCCAGGCAGACAATCTAAAAAAATAGGATGGTTCTTTTAACCATTTGACCTGTGCCCCTGTGGGCGCAATCTTTTGTCCATCTGCTGTAGTAGTTAGTTCATCTTCACTATAATAACACTCATCCCTGAGTGAATACCACCCTTCATAAGCGCCAAGATAAATGTGACCAGCATCAGCGATTTTTTTCCATAAAGTCTGGCAGCTTCTTTTATGACGTTCCTCGGTCGTTCGTATAAAATCATTATATGATATGTTTAACTGATCAGCCATATTTCTGAATTTTGCAGAAATTTCATTTACAAATACTTCCGATGTCTGTTCATTATTGTGGGCAGCCTGCTCTACCTTTTGTCCATGCTCGTCAGTACCCGTCAAAAAGAATACATCATATCCATCCAATCGTTTGAATCGGGCCAAAACATCCGCAGCGATTGAGGTATAGGCATGACCAATATGGGGTAACCCGTTTACATAATAAATCGGGGTGGTTATCATATAATGGTTTTTCATAATTCACTTACTAGTTCGAAATCGGAAATTAGGGTTTGTCTTTTATCCAAATTAAAAGATTCTGTATCTTTATGCCATTTTAAAATTTTTTGCCAAATATCAATCCATTCCATTACTGTTCGAGATGGATTGCCAAATCGTTCCTGCCTTGATTTTATAGCCTCACCGATCAGCATATTGAATTTATCTGTCAATAAGCTAAAAAAAACAGAAAATCCATCTTCTTTTTGTAAAATATACTTAACTTTTTCATTCAGCTCACTTCCTTTGAAAGGCTTCTCGAAAAAGGCATCAACAATATTTTGCAAATTTGAGGCGTCAGAATTCAATAATGATAATGCTTTACCAATCGATCCCTGAGACAGGGTAATTATTTTTTGATATTCTGCCTCAGAATATTCGGGGGCTAATTTAATCAAGGCTTCTAATAAAACAGTATTTGATAAGGGATGAAGCATTAATTTACGACAACGACTTGAAATCGTTGGCAACAAACGGTTTGGATGTGCAGTGATCAAAAAAATTAAAGCAGCATCTGGAGGCTCTTCCAAAATTTTTAATAAGCTATTGGCCGCATTCTGATTCATCAAATCCGCCTCTTCGATAATGACAATGCGCCACCCGTCATTGGCAGAAGTCAATCGTAAAAACGTTCCAACCGCTTTTATATCATCCATCAAAATTTCCGAACGAAGACGGTTTTTCTTTTCATCTATTCTTCGACTAACCGTTAATAAATCAGGATGACTACCCGCCTTTATCTTAGCCAACACTTTTTCAGAGCTACCAAGAATCAAACGAATGACATGATTGACAAAAGTTTTTTTGCCTACCCCGACCTCACCACATATCAACCATGCATGATGAAGCTTATTCTGGAAAATGGCTTGTTTGAAACAATCATACTCCTTTTCATGTCCCCATAAAGAGTCATCTAGTTTTGCTGTCATTGTTTTTAATATATCTTGATTCAGATAGTTTATGAGTGACGAGATTGTAAACTTCCCGAGTTACCTCATGCAATAATTTATGAGCTTTGATAACTTTACATCGATTTTTATTATTTTTAGCTATCAGTTGAAAACCATTCAGAACACGATAATGAAAATCATACCCGAGTTGTTCATAAGCATCAATTTTTGTTTGACGTTTTAGACAACGTTCAATAAGCGTTTCATAAGGGGCATCGAATACCAAAGTTAAATCGGGAATTAAATCTATCAAATTGGATAATTTTTGAATATAATCCAATATATCCGGATTTTCCTTACCTAATCCATAACCTTGATATGCCAGTGTTGAATCAATAAAACGATCACACAGCACTATTTTACCCTGTTGCAGCGCTGGCTTTATGACCTGATCTACATGATCGCACCTTGCGGTAAAATGAGCCAGGATTTCAGCTTTAAGCGAAAAATCGCAATTCCCAAATAACAATAATTTCCTAATGGCCTCGGCACCCGTTGTTCCACCTGGCTCACGGGTTAAGAGAACATCAATATTATCTTTTTGCAGCTTTTCTTTCAATAATTGAGCTTGTGTAGATTTTCCAGCACCTTCACCGCCCTCAAAAGTAATAAAATATCCTGACATAAATAATAAAATAATGTTGATTAATTTTTATTCGTTAAACGATAGCTTACATTTTTCATCATACGTGAAATAATATTAGCTTTTTCAACAGTCTCACCAGCTATTATGGGAACTTGTACAGTAATTCCACCATTTTTTACGGACAGAGAGGCCTCAACATTTTGTCCTTTCATAACAGGTGCGGACAAAGGGGCATTATAATCAAGGGTTACCTTCAATTTATCACGCATCCCGACAGGCAAGGTTAAAACAAGATTTTCACCTGCAACCAGTGGAACTGTTTCTTGTGCTCCCATCCAAACTGGTGCCTGTTCAACAATATCCCCTTTATTGAATAACTTAACATTTTCAAATTGATTGAAAGACCATTCTATCAAACGTTCACTCTCATGGGCCCGCATATTCATCGAGGTTAATCCGTTGACCACCATTATGACCCGACGACCATTCCGTTCAGAACTGGCACATAATCCATAACCGCCAGCATCTGTATGTCCTGTTTTCAAACCGTCCGCAAGCCCTTTGTCTACCAAAACATTTCGATTGCCCTGGGTGATTTTATTGAAAGTGAATTCTTTTTCGGAAAAAAAATGATAGTATTCGGGATAATCATGAATAAGATGATAGGCTATCAGAGCAATATCACGGGCAGACATCAGATGATTGCTATCCGGCCATCCGGTACAGTTCATAAAATGAGAATTCCGCAATCCCATCTTGGGCGCCATTTCATTCATCATGGATACAAACTGCTGTTCAGATCCGGCAATTCCTTCGGCAAGTACAATACAGGCATCATTCCCGGATTGTATAACAACACCCTGGATCAAATCCTGGACAGAAACTTGTCCATTTAAGGGAACAAACATTTTTGATCCCTGCATTTTCCAGGCTTTCTCACTTACGGGAAGCAACTGATCAAGCTTTAAACGCCCGGTTCGCAGCATGGCAAAAACAATATAACAGGTCATGATTTTTGTCAAAGACGACGGATGCATAGGTTGGTCTGCCAATTTATCCATCAAAACGGTACCTGTATTATAATCCATGATAAAGGCGTATTGTGCCAACGTGTCAAAAGGACCTATTGGTGTTACGGCTGGTGGACCATTCGAAATCGCCTCTTGAGTTGCTGACGAGAATTTCCTGCTTGCCGCCTTACGAATGGCTCTTCGGGCACTTGCTGAATTTGAATCTATCAGAGCCAGAGATGCAGCTACGCTACTAATTCCAGTCAATATTGATCTACGAGTATGCACGCTTGTTCCTATTCAACTATAATTTTGGCACCCTTAATGCCAGATTTTAACAAATAATCAAGATTTTGATCTGCACTTTCGACTGATTGATAGGGACCAGAACGAACATGCAATATTCTGCGCCCTCCTTCAAAACTATAGGTCACTCTCCCACCAATACGTGCCGCCAATTTATTAGCATAAATTCGCAAGGTGAAAGAGCCACAATCAATCCATATTTGCCCTCCTGTAATTTGACCCTGCGTAAAAGTGACGGGCAAATCTTTTAATATTAATGAAGAATTTAATGCTTTTTGGAAAGTGGGATCTGATTTTTTTTTCGCATTATTTTCGCTTGATTTGCCATTCAGATTTTCAACCATGATTGTATCCAAAGGCGCAGTGTTAACTTTCATTTCCGTTTGCGGACCATTGGGCATTTCAAAAGCAAGATTTTGGCTTTGATTTTCTTCCTCAACAATTTCGATTTTCGCTGTTTGACCGTTTGAAATTCCCAATAATTCACCAGCTTTTGGCGTCAATTCCAACAATCTTGAAGGATAAGATGATGGACGATCATTCAAACGAATTGAAATTTCCCTACCATTGTCAACATTGCGAACTTTTATAATACTTGGTAATTGCAATGTGGGATGTGCACCCGTCATACGTTGCGGATCATAATATTCCCCATCAGCAGTCACTTTATTTTTCTGATTTTTGGATATAACTGCCAAACCTGTTGCATGATAGGCAAAATTTTCCTCTGGATAATACCATTGTTCCCCAACCTGATAAGGTTGACCAACCACGTAGTGAATCTGAGCTGGTTGCAACGGTTTTTCTTCCTTGGTACAACAGGCTATACTTATCAACAATAGAGAAAATAAATATTTTTTCACGATATAATTCAAATTCACAAAATTAATATTTTGTTATTTTATATTTATATTACAAAAAAACAATCATTTTATGCAACCATCGCATCTCCCAGCAATCCGACTGCCAGTGCATAATAATCCGAAGGGTTGTAGCGGCGTATTACATTAAAATTATGATAAATCATAAAACCATTATTATTTTTCTCATCCGGTTTCAAAATACTGCCATAAATATCCAGACGGGAAAAATCCGAACCATCTGATCGCTTAACGCCTATTGATTTCCACTCATCAAGTGTTTTTGAAACATGATGTCCGATATATGAACCATTGAAATCATTTGGCAATAAAATTTTTTGTCCCCAAGGTTCAGATCCATGCCAACCATTTTTCCTCAGATAATTGGCAATTGAAGCCAGTACATCTTTTTCATTTGTCCAAATATTTGGATGACCGTTTCCTGAAAAATCAACCGCATACCGTAAATATGCACTTGGCATAAATTGGGGCTGGCCCATTGCACCAGCATAACTGCCCATCATATTTTCGGGATTGATATTTCTATGATTAAGAATTCTTAATGCATTCATGAGCTCAATTTTGAAAAATTTAGCTCTTCTACCTTCATAAGCCAAAGTTGCCAAAGCATCAATAACATTAAATTTTCCGAGAAATTTGCCATAAAAGGATTCTATGCCCCATATTCCAACAAGTATAGAAGGATCAACTTCATAACTCTGCCAAAGAGCGGTCAAAAACGTTTGAAGTTCCTGAAATTTATTGCGACCTTGTTCTATTTTTTCTACTGTTATGACTTTTTTATAATATTGTTGCCATGTCATGACAAATTCTGGCTGTTTATGATCAAGTTCAATCACTTTTTTATTCGGTAAAGAATAATTCAAAGCATGCCTCATAATAGAGGCATTCAATCCTAGCTGAACAGCCTGTTGATATATATTGAAAAGAAAGGATTTATATTCGGATGATGATCTCGCAAAAGCGGGGATATTCGAAAAAACAAATTTTCCACTTCCAACTGCCATAACTGCTGTGCCAATAGAATTTGCCAAAAATTGTCTTCGCCTCATCGCTATTACCCTTTTATGTCGATTAAAATATATTGGCTTACCAAATAATTTTAATTAAAATCATGTAATTATTTCACTTTCACTATAGCAATTTCATTTTCCTGCAAAAAGAGTGATATTTGATCCCCAGATTTCAGTTTACCTATACCCTTTGGCGTACCAGTGAAAATCACATCTGATTTTTTTAATGGAACAAACTGGCTAATATAGGATATAATCTTGCTGAAATTAAATATCATGTTATTGCTATTTCCTCTCTGACGCTCTTCTCCATTTAATTTCATTGAAAAGCAAATAGGAAAAGATAACAGTTCCTTTTTTACAAAAGAGGAAAGGTAACAGGAATCTTTAAAACCCTTTGCCAAAAACCAGGGTAATTTTTTCTCTTTCAATGCTGTTTGCAGGTCTCTAGCCGTCAAATCAAGGCCAAGAGCGATTTCATCATAATAATTCTCGGCTTTGTTCTCCGAAATTTTAAAGCCATCCTGGGAAATCTTTAATACAATTTCAGTTTCATAATGAATATCCTGTGAAAAATCAGGTAGGATAATTGTATCTCCCTCAACCAAGGAGGTGTTGGGTTTACTAAAAATTACGGGGACAGATTCGATTTGATTTCCCAATTCTTTTGCATGTTCAGCAAAATTTCTGCCAACACAATAAATATTATTAATCATCATTTCATCCAATACACAAACAGGGAATTTTAGGTATTTTTTTAATTATACAGGTAAATTATGATGATTATATGTACAAACGAAAGACAATATTTTTTGAATTATGATTAGTTTTTTTTCACGGTTAAGATAAGATGGTGGGCGCAACAGGGATTGAACCTGTGACCCCTACCATGTCAAGGTAGTGCTCTCCCGCTGAGCTATGCGCCCATCTTAACGTTTGATAAACTGCTTGATACACATCTTAGTTTAAAAGCGCAAGTGGTCAAATGCAAAAAAATAAAATATTTTAATATAATCATTCTTTTTTTTCCGTTAGCAAGGTTATTTAGTGCCAATTCATAAAACAAAAATATATCATTTACAAAAACCTGATAATAATGTTTTACCGTTTTTAGTCAGCTCACCTCATTCTGGACAATTCTATCCAAAGAATTTGCTTGAACTAACAAGATTACCCTTGGATGAATTACGCAAGAGTGAAGACAGTTTTGTCCATGAACTTTTTCATCATGTATCTAATTATGGTGGAAGTTTGTTAAATGCAGAATTATCCCGTATTTTCTGTGATCTCAATCGATGGGCATGGGAACTTGATCCAAAAATGTTCAAAGAACAACTTCCCCCATGGTGTGATACAGAATCCGCTCGGGTAAAAAACGGAATTGGAACAGTTCATAAAATCAGCAATTCAGGAAAAGTTATTTTCAAATATTATCTTTCATTTACCCATATTGAAAAACTAGTTCAAAATTATTGGTTTTCCTATCATCAACAAATTAAAAATTTTATTCATAACTTTAAAAACCGTTTCAATGGAGGCATCATCCTCGATGTACATTCAATGCCATCCCCACGCATCCAAACCCCTGCCTTTGCAGATATAATATTAGGGGACAATTTTTCAAAAAGCTGTTGCCCGCTGTTAATAAACCAGACTGCTAGATATTTTCAATCAAAAGGCTTAACAGTGAAAAAAAATATACCTTATGCAGGAGGGTATATTACCAGTCATTATGGAAATCCTTTTAAAAATATTCATGTTTTACAAATTGAAATAAATAAAAAATTGTATTTGAATGAAGAATGTTTCCAACTCAATGAAAATTTTTTTAGAATTCAAAAAATTATGACTGAATTTCTGATTATGATTACCAGTCAATGGAAAGAATTTTTAAAAATTTAATTGTTACCAAAAAAAATTATTAATTGTCTTCGTTAATTTCCAGTTTATTTTGTTATATAATTAATTCAAATTTAATTTTAACCCATAAATATGATAAAGGCTTACAAGTGAAAATGAGTGATGCAACATCTACGCATGCTGAAGAACAACACAATTTTAGTGCAGAAGTTGAACGCCTTATGGATCTGGTTGTTCATGCACTTTATTCAGAGAGAGAAATTTTTTTAAGAGAATTAATTGCCAACTCTGCAGATGCATTGGATAGAAGACGTTTTGAATCGCTTACCAATCAAACAGTTGCCTTGCCCGATAAACCCCAAATAATTTTAACCGTTGATAAAAAGGAAAATTTATTAACGATCAGTGATGATGGTCTCGGTATGAGTAAGGATGAGATGATCCAAAATCTCGGAACCATTGCAAAATCAGGAACAAGAGCGTTTGAAAAACAGCTCAAGGATGCCAAACCCGAAGATCGTGTTAACCTCATCGGTCAATTTGGTGTTGGATTTTATTCAGCCTTCATGGTGGCGGATAAAGTAGAGGTGATTTCACGACGTGCCGGATCGGATGAAGCCTGGGCATGGAACTCTGAAGGTAAAGGCAAGTATAGTATCGCTTCCTCAACAAGAAATACACCTGGTACAGATGTTATTCTTCATATTAAAAAAGATGCTGAAGAATATTTGGAAAGCATGCGACTGGAGAATATTATCCGTAAATGGGCAGATCATATTGCCTGGCCCATTACGATTAAACAGGATGACAAAGAAACATCCGCCAATGAAGGTCAAGCAATCTGGACAAAACCACGTGGCGATATTTCCGATGAACAACTAGATGAATTCTATCGTCATGTAACCCATTTATTTGACAAACCACTGGCTACGCTTTTATGGCATGCTGAAGGCGTGATTGAATTCACTTCTTTGTTATTTATTCCCGGAATGGTTTCTCCATTCGCACCAGTTGATCAAGAAAGAAAAAGCAAGGTACGATTGCATGTACGCCGTATGTTTATTACTGATGAAGCGGACATGCTTCCACCTTGGTTACGTTTCATTCAGGGGATTGTGGATACTGAAGATCTTCCCCTAAATGTATCCAGGGAAATGCTACAAAACACACCCGTTCTTGCACGTATTCGTAAGAACCTTGTTAACCGTGTGATAAGTGAATTAAAAAAACTTTCGGAAGATAAAGAAAAATATACAAAGTTTTGGGAACTTTTCGGGGCAATTCTTAAAGAAGGACTTTGGGAACCCAATGAAAACAATGATACAATTGCCAAAATCTCAAGATTCTATTCATCTACCGTTGATGGTTTGACAAGTCTTTCCGACTATGTGGAACGTATGAAAGAAAATCAGGAGGCCATCTATTTCTTGGCTGGAGATTCCCTTGAAGTCTTAAAAACCTCACCTCATCTTGAAGGTTTCAAGGCACAAGGAATCGAGGTCCTATTATTCACTGATCCTGTGGATGCTTTCTGGCCTGATCGGTTTGGAAAATTTGAGGAAAAACCTTTACGCAGCATTACCCGTGCCAAGAAAGATCTCGATAAACTTATGGGAAAAGAAGAAAGATCAAACAGCGAGGAAGAAGAAAAACTTTTAAAAACTTTGATGGAAAGTTTGAAAGACAAAATTACGGATGCTCGCATGACGACACGCCTTGTTGACAGTCCTGTAATTTTGGCTGCAAAAGAAGACGGTCCCGATTTACAGATGCAACGTTTAATGCGTCGTAACGATCGCTCAATTCCTTCAGCCCCACCTGTTCTGGAAATTAATCCAAATCATAATTTAATCAAATCTTTAATCAAGAAGGTAAATTCAGGCGAGAATATAGATGAAGCTGCATTTATACTGCTTGATCTTGCAAAAATACAGGATGGGGAAATGCCATCTGATCCAACATTATTTGCAAAACGTATTGCAGCCGCATTAGCATAATCCTAGATATATCAAAAATGGCGATGCATCAATGAATGCTCGCCTTTTTCAAAACCTTAAACAAGAAATATTTGGTCTATTTTTCAAAACAGAATTCAGCGCTTGGAAACGTTCTGGATCTGACTTCCATGGCATATGATTTGACTGCCTCTTCCATTGTTTGACCAATTTGGGCATACCGTTTAACAAATTTTGGTTTAAATCCTTGAAAAACACCAAAAATATCATCACATACCAAGACTTGACCATCACAGGCTGGAGAAGCACCTATTCCAATTGTAGGAATTGATAATTGTTCAGTAATTGTTTTTGCCACTGATTCAACCACTCCCTCCAAAACAATTGCAAAAGCACCCGCTTTGGCAATAGCATTACTATCTCGCATGACTTTTTCAATTTGTTTGGTGTTTCTTCCTGCAATTTTAAACCCACCCATGGTTTGAACAGCCTGCGGCATCAATCCAACATGTCCACAAACAGGTATACCTCTTTTGACAAGAAATTCAACGGTTTCGGCCATTTCCTCCCCACCTTCCAGTTTAACTGCTGCTGCACCCGTTTCCTGCAATATGCGTGCTGCGTTCCTAAAGGCTTGACGGGGATTTTCCTGATAGGAGGCGAAAGGTAAATCAATCATCACACACGCCTTTTTTGATCCACGCATAACAGCCTTGCCATGTTCGATCATCATTTCAATCGTCACGGCCAAAGTCGTGTCAAATCCGTAAATGACCATCCCGAGTGAATCACCCACGAGTAACAAATCAACATGAGGATCCACAATTTGTGCAACTGAAGCAGTATAGGCGGTCAAGGAAACAATTGGTTCCTTATTTTTTTTCGCCAATATCTGGGGAACAGTAATTCTTTTGATCTTATTCTCTATCATTCAAATCTCTATGATTTATAACTGATTAAACCTATTGTAAGATAATAATGACTATTTATTATTTATGATGTTTTAACCAGCTCGGTTAACAAATTATTTCAAAAAACTTTATTATAATTTTTTATTTTTATAATTGATCTACTTTTTCAACGCCATTGATCACTTTGATATGCTGTGCGAGAACGGGTGATACATTATAGTATCCTGGTAATAAAATTTCCACCTCTTGTTGCTGAACAAGATTGGGAATTAAAATGATTTTACCATTGCCTTTCTGCGTATTTTCCAACAATTTTGAAATTGTTTCTACAGCTTGGACGTCATCAATCCATATTTTGAGTTCCTTGACCAAACCGGATATCGCTGTTTCAAGATCTTCCACGTGATTTGCTGTTATACGCAAATTTTCTGCATCCAACCTTAAATCAACCGTTACGATAACCATTTTACCAATTACAAGCAAATCACGGAAACAGTTCAAACTTTCAGAAAAAAAAGTTATCTCACAGGCTCCAGTTTTATCCGATAATCCAACCCAAGCCATTTTGGTCCCTTTACGGGTAGGACGTTCCTTACAATTTAATATACAGCCAGCAAGTTTAATTCTTCCCTCTCCGGAACGAGCAATTGTTTCGAGATTATTTATCGGTTGTATTCTCAATTTGATCAGTAAAGCCCTAAACGAATCTAGTGGATGGGCTGTCATATGATAGCCTATTGCCTCAGCTTCCAAAGTTAACCGTTCAATTTCGGGCCATTCAGCCACACTGTTAATTTTTAACGGTTCTGCTATTTGTGCCGTGGCATTTTGAAATAATCCAATTTGGCCACTTGCTTTTTCCTCTTTTCGTGCATGGGCTCTCCGTAAAATCACTTCGGCTGATGCAAAAACCTTATGTCTGTTATTTTCGACTGAATCAAAAACACCCGCCTTGGCAAGATTTTCAAGTTGGCCCTTATTTAAATTCTGATAATCAATGCGTTCGGCAAAATCTGCAAGATTTTTGAAATCTCGACCATCCCGATCGTGAACCAAGGCTTCCATGGCGCTAAAACCCGCTCTTTTAACTGCAGCTAATGCATAGCGTATAGCCAAACTGCCATCAGGTTGTTTCTCAATTTCAAAATCAGCACCGGATTTGTTGATATCAGGAGGCAAGACAGAAATGCCAATTCTTTTGGCCTCTTGTCGAAGGATGGCTAACTTATCCGTCTTTTCTCGTGCCAGTGACATACACGCGGCAAAAAAAGCCACTGGATAATTCGCTTTCATCCATGCTGTCTGATAAGAAACCAGAGCATAAGCAGCAGCGTGGGATTTATTGAACCCATAATCAGCAAACCGCGCCATCAAATCAAATATCTCTATCGCTTTTTGCCGATCAATACCATTTTTAGTTGCACCTTCAGTAAAAATCTCACGCTGCTTATCCATTTCGGAACGAATTTTCTTACCCATTGCTCGACGTAAGAGATCCGCCCCTCCAAGACTGTAATTAGCCAATCTCTGGGCAATTTGCATGACCTGTTCTTGATAGACCATGATGCCATAAGTCTCTTCAAGAATATCCCTTATTTTTTCATGCGGTGATTGCCATTCCTCTCCATGCTTACGTCGACAATAATCGGGAATATTGGCCATCGGGCCTGGTCGGTACAAAGCGACAGCGGCAATCAGATCCTCTATACGACTGGGCTGCATTTGACGCAAAACATCACGCATCCCAGCGCCTTCAAATTGAAAAACTCCTCCGGATTCACCTCGACTCAACATTTCGTAAGTCAGGGTATCATCAAGTGGAATTTTCGAAAGATCAATATGTTGTCCCAACTTTTCCAGCATTTTAACGGCTCGCTGCAAAATCGTCAGGGTGGTTAATCCTAAAAAGTCAAATTTAACCAACCCAACCTGTTCGACAAATTTCATATTATATTGCGTAACAAGCATATCACTTTTCGGATCACGATAAAGCGGCACAAGTTCAACCAGCGGACGGTCCCCTATGACCACACCCGCTGCATGCGTACCTGCATGTCGGTATAATCCCTCCAACTGCAAAGCCACTTGTAAAAGACGATGTATATTTTCATCTGTTGCCTGCATTTCCTGTAATCTAGGTTCAGTTTCAATGGCCTGTTTCAAGGTAACTGGATGGGCGGGATTGTTTGGTATGAGTTCAGCAACCTTATTGACCATTCCGAAAGGAAATCCAAGAACACGACCAACATCACGAACAGCAGCACGCGCAGCCAATTTTCCAAAAGTTATAATCTGTGCCACCTGGTTGGTTCCATAGGCTTGTCTTACATATTCAATGACTTCATCTCGCCGGTCTTGACAAAAATCGATATCAAAATCCGGCATTGAAACACGTTCAGGATTCAAAAAGCGCTCAAACAGCAAATTAAAGCGCAAAGGATCCAAATCAGTAATCGTCAATGCCCAGGCCACCAAGGATCCTGCCCCAGATCCCCTTCCCGGTCCGACAGGAATATCATGTTCCTTGGCCCACTGAATAAAATCAGCAACTATAAGAAAATAACCTGAAAAGCCCATATTCTTGATAATATTTATTTCGTAATCAAGACGATCTACATATTTCTGGCGATGATCTTGTGTAAGATCGCAAATGGATATCAAACGTTTTTCCAGACCTGATTTTGCCATATGTTCAAGCGTATCCTCGGCCGTTGTCCCCGCCTTGATTTTTCTACTATGTGGCAGCATCGGTTTTCTTGTTTCTATTTTCACTGCACACCGTTTTGCGATTTCAATCGTGTTACTGCATGCTTCAGGAAGATCTGAAAACAGATTACACATCATTTCCGGAGGCTTGAACCAGTGTTCAGGTGTAACTCTCCAACGATCCTGTATATCAACAGTACATCCCTGCGCAATGCAAATTAGCGCATCGTGCGCCTCGTACAATTCAGGAGTCGGAAAAAAACATTCATTTGTTGCTACAAGGGGTAAGCCATACCGGTCTGCCAGATCGATTAAACCTGGCTCAACCGATTTTTCCTCAGCCAGATTATGACGTTGCAATTCAACAGCCAAACGCCCTGGAAAAGCTTTTGCAAACTGTTCAAGCAACATGGATGCATGCTTTTCCTGACCCTCAGATAATAATTGAAATATAGGCCCCCGTGTTCCACCAGTCAAAAGAATCAAACCCTCTGAATGTTCACATATTGTATCTACATTGACAAAGGGATCCGATGGATCTCCATTTAGAAAACCTTCTGATGAAAGAAATTGTAAATTCAACAATCCAATATCATTTTGAGCCAACAAAACAATTGGCCAATTTGTAATATGACGCGGTTGCTCACCTAAAACGGGAATACCGATCTGAGATCCAATAATCGGCTGTATGCCTGCTTCAACACAGGTTTTTGAAAATTCTAATGCCCCAAACAAATTTCCTGTATCCGTAATTGCGATAGCTGGCATGTTCATTGTCTTGGCCAGCTTAACCATTTGAGGTATGCGAATAGCCCCCTGACTTAGTGAATATGCAGAATGGCTACGAAGATGGATAAAAGAGGCAAGAGACATCTATTATTATACCTTATTATAAATGACAAGGAATTATTTTGCCCTCATGCAAGGTAACAACCCGATCCATTTTGGTGGCTAGGCAATGATTATGAGTAACGATCAAAGCTGTCAAACCTTCACTACGTACAACCTGTAACAGCAAATTAAAAACATGCTCGGAATTCTTTCCATCTAAATTTCCCGTTGGTTCATCCGCCAATAGAATTTTTGGTGAATTTACCAAAGCCCGTGCAATTGCAACCCGCTGTTTCTCTCCACCAGACAACTTTCCTGGGTAATGATCGACACGATGACCAAGACCAAATTTCTTTAACCAGTCCCTACCTATATTTACCGCTTTCGTTTTAGATCCCCTTGCTATCAATTGTGGTATCAAAACATTTTCCAAGGCAGTAAATTCAGCAAGCAAATGATGAAACTGATAAACAAATCCTATTGAATTTAATCTTAATTGCGTTCTTTCCCGATCATTCAATCTGGAAGATTTTCGACCTTGAATAATAATTTCGCCCTTTTGGGGTTTTTCAAGCAATCCAGCAATATGCAACAAGGTTGATTTACCCGTACCAGAAGGAGCAATCAGGGCAACAATTTCACCATGATTGAGCGTAAAATCAGCATTGTGCAAAATTTGAAGGTTCTCATCACCACTTTTATAGGCATGTGAAATTTTATCTAACTGGAGGACAACTTGATTATTCATTTCTCAATGCCTCAACTGGATCCGTTTTTGCTGCTTTCCAAGATGGGTATAATGTCGCCAGTAAAGAAAGGAACAGAGCCATTGACATAACCTGTATCACATCTGACCAATCTAACTTAGCCGGCAAATGTTCAAGATAATAAACCTCAGGATTAAATAGATTTGTTCCCGTGATTTTTTGCAAACCCTGACGTATATGTTCTATATTTTTACAAAATAAAATTCCCAATACAGTTCCTATCAGTGTTCCTGTTACCCCAACAGATGCCCCGCACATCAGGAATATCCGCATTATCGCACCACGTGATGCCCCCATGGTTCTAAGTATGGCAATATCACGTGTTTTATCCTTGACCATCATAATCAAAGAGGATATGACATTAAAAGCAGCAACCAAGATAATTAACGCCAGAATAAGAAACATCACATTCTGTTCAACTTGCACTGCTCCAAAAAAAGCATTGTTGCTCTGAGTCCAATCAACAAATTTCAGATTATCATTTCTAAACGAATTCTCAAGTTGATGCGTAACAGCTTGAATATGGGTTGAATCATTCGAGAATATCTGGATTCCTGTTACCTCATCATCAAGCTGAAAATATTTCTGTGCTGCCCGCATCGGTAAAAAAACATAACTGGAATTATATTCATGCATACCAGAATCAAAAATACCAATAATTCTATAGGATTTGATTCTGGGAATATTACCCATTACTGTTGCGGACCCTTTAGGTGAAATTAAAGTTAACCTTGAACCAACTCCCAGATTTGCTTGCTCAGCAAGAGTTTCACCAATAATGATGACATCATCGCCTTGAAATTGTTTCAAAACTGTTGGATCGAGAGTTTTGCTAATGACTTTAAGTTTTTTCAAACCAGAAGCTGCCATTCCCCTAACCATTCCACCAGAGTTGAAATTTCCAGCACTTATCAACACTTGTCCTTCAATAAAGGGAATGGCAGATGTAATATGGGGCATTTGTTCAATTCTGTTGGATAAATTATTATATCCCCTTAAAGAGGTTGGCCCATCATAAGATTGACTGTATACACTCAAATCTCCATTCAAGCCTAGTATACGTCCTAATAAATCAGCCTTGAAACCATTCATGACAGCCATGACGACTATTAATGTTCCAACACCCAAGGCTATTCCTATTAATGAAAAAATAGCTATTATTGAAACAAAACGCTCGCCTTTTCTAGCACGAAGATATCGTTTTGCAACCATTCTTTCAAAAGAGCCAAACATAAATACATTACCTTTGATAAGAGGAAATATAATTCATCACCTGTTCTATAGATACTTCCGTTCTTTCGCCGGTTTCACGACGTTTAATTTCGACAACATTATTACCTATCCCTCTTGGACCGATAATAATTTGCCAAGGGTGCCCCATCAAATCAGCATCTGCAAATTTCACTCCAGCCCGTTCATCACGATCATCATATAAAAACTGTTCTTGATCCATTTTATACAATGCTTCACAAGCATCCTTACAAGCTTGATTCTTCAATCCCAAATTAATAATCACGGCTTTGAAAGGAGCAATAGCATCTGGCCATATTATCCCCTGATCATCATGTGATGATTCAATTATTGCCCCGACAAGACGGGAAACCCCAATACCGTAAGAACCCATATGAGGATTTATTTTGTAACTATCAGGTCCTATCACAGAAACATTCATTGCTTCTGTATATTTTGTACCAAAATAGAAGATTTGACCTACCTCAATTCCACGCCCTTCACAGCGTCTGGATTCTGGAACTTTTTGCCATTCATTCTGATCATGTTTTTCATCAGTGGCGGCATAAAATCGTGTCATACGTTGGAAGAAAGCGGCCAAGGATTCCTTATCATTTATATCAACCGGCATTTCAAGCCAGTTCTGTTCCGTGAAATCAGAATCAAAATAGATCCCGCTTTCACCCGTAGGTGCCAGAATAATAAATTCATGGCTTAAGTCCCCGCCTATCGGACCTGTATCAGCCAACATTGGAATTGCTTTTACACCAATTCTTTGAAATGTCCTGAGATAAGAAAGCATCATTTTATGATAGGTTACAACAGCATCTTCATAATTAAGATCAAAACTGTATCCATCTTTCATATAGAATTCCCGCCCGCGCATCACGCCGAAACGTGGACGAATTTCATCCCTGAATTTCCACTGAATCTGGTATAAAAGCTGTGGAAGCTCTTTATAGGACTTTATAAATTGTCCAAATATATCGGTTATCATTTCTTCATTCGTGGGACCATATAAAAGATCACGTTTGTGACGATCAACAATACGAAGCATTTCCGGTCCATAAGCATCATAACGCCCAGAACGTTTCCATAAATCCGCCGATTGCAAAGTTGGCATCAAAACTTCCTGTGCATTGATAGCATTTTGTTCTTCCCTCACAATTCTCGATATATTGTCAAGAACTCTCAAGCCCAAGGGCAGCCATGCATAAATGCCAGAAGACATTTGCCGAACCATCCCTGTTCTTAACATGAGACGATGAGAGATAATTTGAGCTTCAGCTGGATCTTCTTTTAAAGTTGGAAGAAAACTGGACGATAGACGCATATTTATCCTATTAAAACCATATTTTTATGAAACATTACAATCGATCAATATTACTCAATATCAACAGAATATCACAACCGTATGACGTGAACCTCGATAAGCGGTTTTTTACCAAGCTTACGCCCCAGAATACGTCTTAGTATTGATTTCGATTTGTCAATTAATTCTTCGTCATTCAACCGAACTATTCTTGGCAATTGTTCAATTGCATCGGCAAAATTATCAATAATCAGATCACAATCATCATACTGATCCAGTAAACCGGGCGCGCTTATATTTGGATCACTCAACAACATACCCTCATCATCCACTGCAAAACTTGCAACAATAACACCGTTATAAAGCATGCGTCGACGTGCCGCCAATACGTTCCCATCTATGGATAAAAGCCTGTTTCCATCAACTGTCAAGCGGCCATAAGGTACACTATTTACAATTTTGGTTGGTCCTGGTGCCAATTGAATGATATCTCCATCCTCCAGCAGGATAGGTTCAGAGTTACAAGATTTTGCAATTTCCGCCTGTGCATTCAAATGAACCCACTCACCATGAACAGGAATGCCGTATTTTGGTTTTACCAGTTTATATAATTCTGTAACTTCATCATGACTGGCATGTCCTGAAACATGAACCAAATGATCTACGGATGTTATTACCCTGACCCCACGACGCACCAGATTATCCTGTACACGCATGATTGCCAATTCATTACCGGGAATTGTACGACTGCTGTAAATAACAGTATCTCCAACACCAAAAGATATATGTTGATGTGTATCATAGGAAATACGGGTTAAGGCTGATCTTTCCTCACCTTGACTTCCCGTAATAATGAATACAACATTTTCCTGATCAATTTCATTCATATTCTGTTCCGTATAAAACGGAGGAATATCACGAAAATATCCATTTTCACGTGCTGCAATTTCAATATTCTGCAAAGAGCGGCCAATAATTACCACAGGGCGATTTGCCTGTTTTGCTGCATAAGCAATCGTCTCGATCCTTGAGACATTACTTGCGAAACAAGTTACTGCAACTCTTCCCCTGATATTGGCAATAAGATCAACCATGCTTTTTCTGACGGCACCCTCTGATTCAGGCGCACGTCTGACAATCGCATTCGTACTATCACAAATCATTGCCAAAACACCTTCATCACCTATCTCGGCAAATTTTGAAAGATTTGTTGGATGACCTATTACAGGATCAGGATCGAATTTCCAGTCACCTGTATGTAATACTGTTCCATAAGGAGTGCGAATTACAACACTTTGCGCTTCAGGTATAGAATGCGTTACAGGTATAAATTCCAGATCAAATTCCCCAATTCTGATACGGGCTCCAATATCAATCAGATGAATTGTGACATCATTTAGTAAGTTAGCCTCTCTCAATTTTCTTCTAATAATTGAAGCGGCAAACGACGTTGCATAGATTGGACACTCCAATGCTTCCCAAAGATATGTTATCGCACCGATATGATCTTCATGTGCGTGAGTGATAACCAATCCTAACAAACTATCTTTATATCGAATAATGAACTCAGGATCAGGCACCAGAATATCGGCTTCCGGCATGTCGTTACCACTAAAACCAATGCCACAATCAAATGCAAGCCATGACCCATTAAGACGATATAAATTAAAATTCATACCAATTTCACCTGTTCCTCCTAAGGGAAGAAAGGCAAAATCGTTTGCAGTTTCATTCATGTTTATCCTTTTTATTATTTTTACTATGATGTTTTATTACGATTTGCAAGCAATCTTAATCCTTCTAACGTTAATTCCAGACTAATTTTTTCAAAAATATCGGTACCTTCTGCCAATAAGGATGCCAATCCGCCTGTTCCTATAACGCGATAGGAACAATTAGCTTCGGCTCCAATCCTTTTTATGATACCCTCAATAAGACCTATATATCCCCAATATATACCTGATCGCATTGCGTTAACTGTTTCTTTACCTATTACGGAAATGGGTTTCGTTATACCGATCTTTGGTAATCGAGCTGCGGCTTTATGTAGAGATTCCAAAGATAAAGTGAGACCGGGTGAAATAATTCCTCCGCAATAATTTCCTTTTTCATCAATAACATCAAATGTTGTGGCTGTCCCTAGATCCACAACAATTAAAGGACCCCCAAATAGAGTATGAGCTGCTAGGCCATTTAGCAAACGATCAACACCCACTTCATGAGGGTTATCAATTAAAATTTTGAATCCCCAATCCAGATCAGATGAAGCGATAAGAGGTTCGACGCCAAACCATTGTCGACACAATAATCTCAATTGATATAAAATCGGGGGAACAACAGTACCAATGATAATGTTGTCAATCTGATCAGTTTTTATCCCACATGCTTGCAGTAAAATAAGTAATGTCGCGGCGTATTCATCTGATGTATGGTTGGGAATTGTACTCATTCGCCATGAACCCACCCATTTTTCACCATTATGTATAGCAAATACAACATTGGTGTTGCCCGCATCAATGACCATTAACACGCTTTAACAATCCTGAGAATTATCTAACCAAAAAACTTCACCCGTAGAGAAACTTCGCATTTCCTTTACAGTTTGTAATAATAGTAACCCATGTTCATCAATACCACAATAAATTCCTTCCCAACTATTTTGCTGTAAATTTACAGTTAATTTTGAATTTAAAGGTATTGATTTCTTTATCCATGCCTCACGTATAATTTTTTCTTGATCATTTGTTAAAAAATTTATCCAGTAATCAAAATAATATATAATTTTCTTTGATAACTCTTTTGCTAAGGGTGGTTTAGTTACAAAATCTTTTAAACAACCCAATTTTCTATTCAAATCAGGATAACTATTGATATTGACACCAAAACCCATAACCAACCATTCTAATTGACTGGTCTTGGAAATATTGCTTTCAATTAGAATTCCACCAATTTTCCTGTTTTTATACAATAGATCATTAGGCCATTTAATAAATAATTCATGATCGACTTTGCTGTAAAATCTTACAGCATCATAAAGAGATAATGCTGCAACAAACGGAATCCAATTCAATTTTATATTCGATGATCTTGGCCAATATAATAAAGAAAAAGCTAAATTACCCTGAGGCTCGATCCATTTGCGCCCACGGCTTCCCCGTGGTGACGACTGAGAGTCAGCCAAAACAGCCAGATCGGTTTTATTTCCTAATCTGGCAATCTCAATGCAGTGATCATTGGTAGACGATAACGTGGAATAATGTTCAAATTTCCAGAACCTTCTTTTTTCCACGTCTAGACACTTGAATGATTAATTAAACAAAGATTTAGCTGCAATGCGTCCAACATGCATCATTGGACCCATAAATATGATAAAAATTACCGTTAACGCGCTCATACCAAAGGACATAAAAGAAATTGATAATGAACGATGATCAAGTTGTCCATGAGATCTGTCCATGAAAATGATCTTAACAATCCTAAGATAGAAAAAAGCACTTAAAACGCTGGCAACAATTCCAACTGTTGCAAGTACATATAAATGTACCTGAATAGCTGCCCAAAAAACCATAAATTTACCAAAGAATCCTGCAAGTGGCGGAACACCTGCCATACTAAACATGAAAATTGCCATAGCAACCGCTATGCCCGGATCACTTTTACCAAGTCCGGCCAAATCATTAATGTTTTCTACAACCTTACCTTTTCGAGTCATAGATGTAATCACAGCAAAAGTTCCGACATTCATGAAAAGATAAGTTGTCAAGTAAATGATCGTTCCCAAAACGCCATTTGAATTTCCTGCGGCTAATCCAACCATTGCATATCCCATATGTGCAACTGAAGAATAAGCCATCATTCTTTTAATATTTAATTGAGATATAGCACCAATACTTCCAATAATTATGGATAACAATGATATAACTTCAATCAAAAACTGCCATTGATAGGATAGGGTTCCAAAAGGTCCCGTCATTAACCGTAAAAATAATGCAAAAGCTGCAAATTTTGGCGACGTCGAAAGAAAGGTTGCAACAGGCGTTGGAGCACCTTGGTAAACATCCGGTGTCCACATATGAAAAGGTACTGCAGAAATTTTAAAGCATATTCCGATTAAAACAAAAACCAGTCCAACGACAAATCCCATATTATTATAATTTGCCGCTACGATGACTTTATGAACATTGTTATATTCCATATTTCCAGCTGCGCCATAAAGCATTGAAATACCATAAAGTAAAATTGCAGACGCGACTGATCCCAAAATGAAATATTTTATCCCAGATTCAGCTGATAACGGATTGTTACGATCAATTGCACATAAAATATATAAAGATAACGAAGATAACTCCAGTCCAAGATACAGGCTCATAAGATTATTGGAGGAGACCATAACCATTGCACCGACCGTGGAAAAAATGATCAACGCTATAAATTCAAAATATGTTGTTTTATTTTTTTTATTAAAATCCAAGGACAAAATAATTGTTAATAAACCTGCAATAAGAACCAGCAATTTCATGTAACGGGAAAATTCATCATTTACAAATAACCCGTAATATGCCAACCCATTTGCATTGGTTAACGTTAAAAATCCCGCGGCAATAAATATTGCCGTGGAAAAAATGGCAGAGGGAAAAAAGGAATTTTCCTTTTTTTGCAGCGCCCCGAATAACAATATAATAAGACCACCAATTGTTAATACAATTTCTGGAATAGCAAGCGTCCAATTCATCGGATTTATCCTGACTTAACTTAATATCATTGATAGATCAGGAAAGTGGCGACGATAACCACCAACCCAATTGCCATGGTAAAAGCATATAAAGCAAAAGAACCATTTTGAATCCAGGATATCCCTTTGGCAGAACGATTTGTAAATTGCGCCAATATGACAGGAAATTCCTGGATAATATCTTTTTCACCAATTTTCCATAATGCCTTAGACAAAGCTGCATAAGGACGGATAATTATTACATCGTAAAGTTTATCAAAATACCATGCATTTAATAGAAAACGGTAAAACCCCTTCATTGACTGAGCTAATGATATAGGGATATTCGGATTAACTATATAACATAAATAAGCGATTAAAATACCCAGTATACCAAGTATAAGTGGCATTAATGCAATAATTGCAGGTGTATGTTGCTCAATAATCATATGCAAATTATCTGAAACATTAACAATTGAACCTCCCCAAAATATAATTTGTTGAGAACCTATATAATAAGGATATAGGATAATGCCTCCAATAATTGATGAAACACCAAGTATAATCATGGGTAAAGTCATAGAGAAAGGAGATTCTTTTGCATGATCATAATTTTCCTTATGTTTTGGTTTTCCATGGAACACAAGAAACAACATCCGCCAGCTATATAGGCTTGTAAGAAACGCAGTTAATAACAATACAACCCAAGCCGCATATCCCAAGGAAGATTGGGTTGCCCAAACAGCTTCCAGAATGGCATCTTTTGACCAGTAACCTGCAAATGGATATATTCCACCCAATGCTAGACAGCCTATCCACATCAATATGCAAGTCAAAGGTAATTTTTTATACAATCCACCCATCTTGAACATATCCTGTTCATCATGAAGCGCGATAATCACTGATCCCGCACCAAGAAACAACAATGCCTTGAAAAAAGCGTGTGTCGTTAAATGGAATACTGCAATTTGATAGGTTCCCACACCAACTGCGACAAACATATATCCAAGCTGAGAACAAGTTGAATAAGCAATGGATTTCTTAATATCTGATTGTACCAAAGCAACAGAACCGGCAAATAATGCTGTTAATGATCCTATAACAATAATGAATATCTTAACATGTGGAGCCAATTCAACCAGGGGTGACATTCTTGCCATCAAGAATACACCTGCTGTCACCATAGTTGCGGCATGAATAAGTGCGGAAACTGGCGTTGGTCCTTCCATTGCATCCGGTAACCATACATGAAAAAACAATTGGGCAGATTTTCCCATGGCCCCGACAAATAGCAGGAATGCAATAAATTCATATATCTGGAAATCAAAACCCAATAAATGATAATGCAGTTGAACTAAATCAGGTAATTTTTGAAATATTTCATTATAAAAAACCGAACCGGTCGTGATAAAAAGCAAACTAATGCCTACGAGAAAAAATAGATCCGCAATACGATTTACAACAAAAGCCTTGATTGCGGCTGATATAGCTGCTGGACGCATATACCAGTATCCAATAAGTAAATAACTGCATAAACCTACCCCTTCCCAGCCAAAAAACAATTGAACCAGATTATTAGAGGTAATCAAGGCAATCATACTGAATGTAAATAAAGATAAATATGCAAAAAAACGATAAGTTGGCATCGTGTCATGCGACATATATCCCATACTATAGATATGGATTAACAAGGATATGCTTGATACCATCGTCAACATGGCAACAGACAAACTGTCCAGTTTCAAATACCAGTTAATATGAAAATTACCGGCATTGATCCACTCCATGAAATGAACAACTTGACTATCCATATGATTGGCAAAAAATTGCCAAGTTACAAGCCATGCACATGTAACCGATATGGACATTCCAAGAATAGAAATAAACTTCGCAAATGAATCACCGATTATCCGCCCCATTAACCCTGCGCATAAAAAACCAGCCAAGGGTGAGATAACAGCTGTAATAAATAATGATGATGTCATTTCTTTACCCCTTCATCATCATCGTATCTTGCACTTCCACCGACCGACGATTACGATAAAATACCATAATAATGGCAAGTCCGATGGCAGATTCTGCAGCGGCGACTGTAAGGCTAAACATAACCATAATCTGCCCTGTTAAATTGCTATATAAAGAAGAGAATGCAATTAAATTAAGATTTGCAGATAAAAGCATCAATTCAATAGACATCAATATAACAATTAAATTCTTCCGATTAGCAAAAATACCAAACAGACCAATTGAAAATAAAATACCACTGACAATCATATAGGGAGCAAGCCCCACAGAATTTAAAATATTCATTTCATTTGCTCCCTTTGTTGTCTTTTTTCAGTAATATCGGTTTTATCACCAGGTTTTGGACCGAAGGAATCCTCTTGTGCAACACCATAATAAGTCTCTTTGGGACGAAGGAAACCGCCAATATCCTGAATGCTTTTATTCAAGGGCACATCACGAATTTCCAGAGTTTGGCTTGGTTCGCGCATATGTTGGCGCATAATGTTCTGTCTACGGTTTTTAGGATTTTTATGCAGGGTCAAGACAATTGCACCGATCATTGCAACAAGCAGGATTAATCCACAAATCTGGAATAACAAAACATAATGCGTATATAAAATATCCCCCAATGCTTTGGTATTCGAAATATCATGCAACGCAGAATTTTGACCCCTGCTTATCAATTCAGGATCAACATGCCAATGGATGGCAATCATAATAAATTCAACGACAAGAATAAAAGCAATGATACAACCCACAGGCATGTAACGTTGCATTCCTTCCTTTAACTGGACCAGCTCTATTTGCATTGTCATTACAATAAACATAAACAGAACCATGACTGCACCAGCATATATGGCTATCAAAAGTATAGCCAAAAATTCGGCACCGGCCAGCATAAACAATCCAGCGGCATTACAGAATGCAAGAATTAGAAATAGGGCTGCATGAACTGAATTTCGAACAAAAACAACCATCGATGCTGATAGTAGCAAAATTATTGCGAAAATATAGAAAAGAATAATCGGTGTCATTATCCTAATTCCTGATCAAAGATCTTTATAAGACCCGATATATAAATTAATTTATTCATTTTAAATGTTTCCTGCCTCACCGATATGGAGCATCCTGCTCCAGTCTTAATGCCAAGGCACTTTCCCATTGATCCCCATTAGACAATAATTTGCTTTTGTCGTACATCAACTCTTCCCGAGTTTCAGTGGCGAATTCGTAATTGGGTCCTTGAACAATCGCGTCAACAGGACATGCTTCCTGACATAACCCGCAATAGATGCATTTTGTCATATCTATATCATACCGGGTAGTTCTTCTCGAACCATCATTCCGCTCTTCAGCCTCAATGGTAATTGCTTCAGCCGGACACGTTGCCTCACACAATTTGCACGCAATGCAACGCTCTTCTCCATTGGCATAACGACGCAAGGCATGCTCCCCTCTAAACCGTGGTGAGAGAGGACTTTTTTCATAAGGATAATTGATTGTTGCCTTCGGTTTGAAGAAATAACGTAGTGTTATTCCCAGTCCAGTCAACAATTCTGATAATAAAAAAGACCGTGCGGTTCTATCAATAAAACCCATTAACCAGCTCCTCCATATATCCCTACGCCGGTTACCATTACAAACGCAGCGGTAAGCACAACCCATATTAATGAAAAGGGTAAGAATATTTTCCAGCCTAATCGCATTAACTGATCATAACGGTATCTTGGAAACGCGCTTCTTACCCATATAAAACAGAATAGACAAAATAAAACTTTAATTATCATCCAGAAAGGTGCAGGTATCCAGGTAAACGGCACACAATCAAAGGGTGGCAACCATCCACCTAAAAATATGATGCTGGTAATTGCAGACATCAAAATCATGTTGCCATATTCAGCCAGAAAAAATAATCCGAAGGCCATTGAGGAATATTCCACAAAAAAACCTGCCACCAGTTCACTTTCACCAACTGAAAAATCAAAAGGTGGACGATTGGTTTCAGCTAAACATGAAATAAAGAAAATAATGAACATGGGAAACATTGGCAGGAAAAACCAGACATGTTTTTGTGCCAGGACAATATCGTTCATATTTGCACTACCAACAAGCAACAGTACGGAAACGATAACAAGTCCAATTGAGACTTCATATGATATCATCTGTGCCGTGGCACGCATGGCCCCCAATAAAGAGTATTTCGAATTCGAAGCCCAGCCGGCCAACAAAGTTCCGTAAACACCCAAGGAGGAAATCGCCAATAGGTAAAGGATACCAATATTAAGATTTGCAACAGCCCAACCATCATTCACGGGAATTACCGCCCATGCGAATAGGGACAATGTAAAGACTAGAATTGGCGCGACAAAAAACAAGACCCTATTTGCCTTGGCAGGAATGATCGTTTCCTTAAAAATCATTTTAACCGCATCGGCAAAGGGTTGCAGCAAACCGAAAGGACCAACAACATTCGGACCTTTACGAAGCATAATTGCAGCCAAAACTTTACGTTCCAACCAAGTCAGATAAGCGACACCGACAAGCACTGGAACCAATAGTGCCAGTGTTTTTAATATAATCAGGATAACTGATCCGAGTAATGTATGAATAAAGAAATGTTCCATGATATCACTCCGCAGCTTTTGCCGATGAATTGGCACCACGTGTTTTTGAACATTCATGCATTGTGAGGCTGGCTCTACTGATTGAATTCGTTAAGAAATAATCTGAAATAATCGCCCTAAAAGATTGTTTTTCAATGTTTTTTTCTGAAATATTTATGGAAGAACACATCTGGTTTCTAACTACTCCCTTTTCCTTAAATACAGGATAGGACTGTGCCAGGCAAGTTCTTAACTCATATAAATTGGAATAAGGAAGATCAATATTCATTGATTGGGCAATTTCTGAAATAATTTTCCAATCTTCCCTGGCATTTCCAGGAGGTAAAATCGCCCTGTTACCCTGCTGAATTCTGCCTTCCGTATTAACATAAGTACCTGATTTTTCTGTATAAGCGGCTCCAGGTAAAATAATATCAGCACGTTTGGCAGACTGATCTCCATGATGTCCCTGATAAATCACAAAGCAATCGGCAGCCAATTTTGAAAGATCAATTTCATCTGCATCAAGCAACCACAAAAGATCCGTGCCACCCGTAACCATCGAGCGTGCATCTTGTGAATCCGATTTAGGATAAAATTCCATATCCAGACCCGCAACACGAGCGGCTGCATGATGAAGGACATTGAATCCATTCCAATTTTCAGTTACGGCGCCAATTTTATGAGTTAAAGCCAAGGTTTTTTCAAATATTAATTTTGCATCTTCACGAACCAATGCCCCGTGTCCAATAATAATCATTGGGCGTTTCGCATTATTCAAAATTTCGTTAAAGGCAAGCTCATTTCGTAACAATGAATCAATTAAAGTTGGATCCTCTCCTAAATTCTCAATTTTATACGTAGGATCATCAATAAGTTCACCTATAAATGCAATTGGGAATTGTTCGGTAAGAGACAACCATCTTTTACGAATACGGGCATTCAAAACAGGTGCCTCTTGACGTGGAAAAGCACCTATCATCAATAAAGCATCGGCCTGCTCAATTCCTGCAATCGTACTATTGAAAACATAATGTCCACGATAAGAGGTATCGTAATATGCCCCATCTTGACGACAATCTAAATTGCTGACCCCAAGATCGTTCATCAAATTTTTTAATGCAAACATGCTTTCTGCATCACATAAATCGCCTGCAATGACGCCTATACGCTCTTTTTTGGTAGATTTTAATTTTTGGGAAACAACCTGGATTACCTCATCCCATGAAGTTTCGACAAGTTTGCCTTCTTTTTTTATCCATGGTCGATCCAGACGTCGCCGTTTCAAACCATCCAGAGAGAAACGACCCTTATCAGCAAGCCAACTTTCATTAACATCATCATTTTGACGGGGGAGAATTCTCAAAACCTCACTTCCTCGCACTTGTAAAGTTATATTCGTTCCCACAGAATCCATCACATCAATTGAATCAGTATTTTTCAGTTCCCACGAACGGTAACGGAACGCGGTTGGTTTGGCCGTTAAAGCTCCAACAGGGCAAACATCAATAAGATTTCCTGAAAGTTCTGTATTGATACCCTCTTCAAGAAAAGGGGTGATTTCAAGATTGGTACCCCGGTTGATTCCGCCAAGTTCTGCCGTACCAGCGATTTCATTCATAAAACGAATACAACGTGTACATTGAATGCAGCGTGTCATGACAGTGCGAACCAACGGTCCGAGATACTTATCAGTAACTGCCCTTTTTTCGTCCCTGAATCGTGAACATTCACGTCCATAACCTACTGCCTGGTCCTGTAAATCACATTCACCACCCTGGTCGCAAATAGGACAATCCAGGGGATGATTGATTAATAACAGTTCCATCGTACTGCGACGCGCTGCCCTGACCATTTCTGTGTCGGTCAAAACCTGCATTCCATTCATTACTGGCTGTGAGCATGATGAAACCAGAGGTTTACGAGAACCGGTTATCTCAACCATACACATTCTGCAGTTTCCAGCCACAGAAAGTTTTTCATGATAACAAAAACGAGGGATTTCCTTTCCTGCTGCCTCACAGGCCTGTAATACTGAAGAACCATTGGGAACATCCACAGGAATACCATCAACGATAACTTTTACCATAATTCCTTCCTATCCCAATACCGGCGTTCCAACAGGCACCTGGACCTGAACAGCACCACTATGGGTTTTCTTATAATCCATAATTCTTTGTTCCATCATTGGACGAAAATTACGAATTAATGCTTGCACGGGCCAGGCAACAGACATACCCATTGCACAGATTGTTGTGTTTTCAATCTGTTTAGTTACATCCATCAACATATCAATTTCTTCTATTTCTGCACGTCCCTCTGTCATTCTCTTCATGACCTTCAGCACCCAATTGGATCCTTCCCGACATGGCGTGCACTGACCACAGCTTTCATGTTTATAAAACTGAGAAATACGTGTAATCGCCCTAATAAGATCCGTTGACTTATCCATCACAACTATGCCAGCCGTTCCCAACCCGGACCCAACTTCACGCATACCGTCAAAATCCATTATAACGGTATCACACACTTCCTTGTTCAGCATAGGCATTGACGTGCCACCCGGAATAACAGCTAAAAGGTTATCCCATCCACCACGTACACCCCCGCCATGACGTTCAATAATTTCCTTCAAGGGCAATCCCAATGCCTCTTCAAATACACAGGGGGTTTGAATATGACCCGAAATCGCCATTAATTTTGGACCAGTATTGTTTTTACGCCCTATACTTGAAAACCAAACGGCTCCTCTACGCATTATTGTAGGGGTTACCGAAATGCTTTCAACATTATTGATCGTGGTCGGACAACCATATAATCCCTTACCCGCTGGGAAAGGTGGCTTCAGACGCGGCTGCCCCTTTTTGCCTTCAAGACTTTCAAGCTGGGCTGTTTCCTCACCGCAAATATATGCGCCTGCACCGCGATGAATATAAAAATCAAAATCCCAACCACTACCACAGGCATTTTTACCGATCAATCCCGCTTCATATGCCTCGTCAATGGCAACTTGCAGTCTGTTGGCTTCATTGTAATATTCACCACGAATATATATGTAGGCAACATGCGCGCCTATCGCAAAAGAGGCAAGCAATGCACCTTCAACAATTTTATGAGGCTCATGACGTAAAACTTCCCTGTCCTTGCAAGTGCCAGGCTCTGATTCATCCCCATTAATTACCAGATAATGAGGTAAGGGACCATCCCCTTTGGGCATAAACGACCATTTTAGACCTGTAGAGAAACCTGCGCCACCACGTCCCCTTAATCCTGAATCAATTACCTCTTTGACGATTTTTTCACGTCCCAAAGCTAAAATAGCCTTGGTATTATCCCAATCACCCCGTTTACGAGCACCTGCCAATTTCCAGTCATCCTGACCATGCAAATTGACATAAATACGGTCTTTAGATTCTAGCATCGTTTTTTGGCCTTTGAATTATCTGATAAGGAATGATCTTGACGCAAAGGAGCCGAATTAAAACGATTTAATGCAGATCCTGGAGGCGGTTTTTCCCCTCTTCTCAATGCATTAATTAACTCAATGGTTTTTGGACCATTCATGTCTTCATAATAATCATGATCAACCTGTAGAATAGGCGCATTTGCACAGGCACCCAAACATTCAACCTCGGAAAGCGTGAACAATCCATCTTCACTGGTTTGACCAAATTCCCTGATTCCTGTCGCTTTTTTACAGGCTTCAACCACTTCATCCGATCCCCTCAACCAGCATGGTGTTGTTCCACAAACTTGCAAATGATATTGCCCTATGGGTTCGAGGTTAAACATTGTATAAAATGTGGCAATTTCAAATACCCTCACAGGCGCAATTTCCAGACGTTTTGCAACAGCAGCCATAGCCGCCTTTGGCACCCAAGCACTTTTGGTCAAACGTTTCATCTGATCTTGAACGATATATAATAAAGGTATAACAGCACTTGCTTTTCTCCCTGCCGGATATTTTGCAAGCACCTTCTCTATCTGCATTTCACTTTCTTTATCAAAAGTGAAGTCAGATGGCTCAATATTCATTTTACTTTCTGACATTACACCCTATCTATCCACTTCACCAAAAACCAAATCCAACGAACCAATAATTGCAACCATGTCAGCCAACATATATCGATGGGATAATTCATCCAATGCTTGAAGATGCGAAAAACCTGTCGGACGTATTTTACAACGATAAGGTTTGCTTCCGCCATCCGCCACAAGATATACCCCAAATTCACCTTTTGGACTTTCAACAGCAGTATAGGTTGTGCCTGCAGGAACATGAAATCCTTCACTATAAAGTTTGAAATGATGAATCAATGCCTCCATTGAATGTTTCATATCTTTACGTTTTGGAGGTGAGATTTTATTATCTTCAGTCTTAATTGGACCAGGTTTTATCTTGCTTAGGCATTGCTCAATTATTTTGGCGCTCTCGCGCATTTCAACAACACGAATCAAATACCGATCATAACAATCCCCTTGCCGAGCAACAGGAATTTTAAAATCAACTTTATCATAATTATCATAGGGTTGGGATCGCCGCAAATCCCATGCAACTCCCGATGCTCGCAAACATGGACCAGAAAATCCCCATGACAATGCATCTTCAGTTGTACAGATTCCAATTCCAACAGTTCGCTGTTTCCAGATACGGTTTTCTGTTAACAATCCTTCAATATCATCAATTAATTTTGGAAAATCTCTAACCCATTTTCCAATTTTCTCTTCCATACCTGCGGGCATATCCTTAGCCACACCCCCATGCCTAAAATAATTCGCATGAAAGCGGGCGCCAGATACACCTTCATAAAATTCCATTAATTTTTCGCGCTCTTCATAAGCCCACAATGCAGGTGTCATCGCCCCACAATCGAGACCCATGGCAGTCACGTTCAGTAAATGATTTAATATACGGGTTATTTCAGCAAACAGAACTCTTATCCATTTTGCACGATCGGGAACATCAATCCCCAACAATTTTTCTGTAGCAAGAACATAGGCATGTTCCTCGCTCATTGGAGAGGCATAATCCAAACGATCAAAATAAGGCAGTCCCTTATGATAAGCCTTGTGCTCCAGTAATTTTTCTGTTCCACGATGTAATAAACCAATATGAGGAGTTGCCCTTTTAACAACCTCACCCTCTAATTCCATCACAACACGCAACACACCATGAGCAGAAGGATGTTGTGGTCCAAAATTAATCGTGTGCGTATCACCTGATAAAACATGAGATATATTCTGAGAAATTTCAGATTTCACCTGTGATGTTTTATCGGTTACCCCTTCTTGTATAATTTCACTCATCAAATATCCTTTTACCGTTTAATCCTATATAGAATACGGTTTAATATTTTGACGCTTCTCATGAATCTTTTCGTCACCAGGAAGTGTTACAATACCTTCCCAGGGTGAATCAAAATCAAAGTCCCGCATCTCCTGTGTCAAATGGACCGGTTCATAAATTACTTTATTTTGATCAGCATCATATCTAACTTCTACATATCCTGTAACAGGGAAATCCTTTCGCAAAGGATGTCCATCAAATCCATAATCCGTCAAAATGCGCCTCAAATCAGGCTGTCCGGAAAATAATACACCAAACATGTCATAACATTCACGTTCCCACCACGTTGCATTTTTCCATAAATGATGAACGGAGGGAACCGGTTCTTTTTCATCTGTATGAACAATGATACGAATACGCTGATTCAATGTTACAGATAAAAGATTATAGACAACATCAAATCTTTTTTGACGGTAGGGATAATCAACACCACACAAATCCATCAATTGTTCGAATTTGCAAATGGGATGATTTTTAAGCAGAATTAACACATCAAGCAAACAGTTGAGTTTAACCAATATGATTAGTTCATCGTGATCAAACTCAGCCTTGACAACGCCATTTGACGAAAACATGAGCATCATGCCAATCGCCTGCAAATTTGCTTTTTGATTTAAAATTCTTTTTTTTGAATTTTCTGTAAAATTAACCACGAAGAATTGTCCCTGTACGCTTGATTTTCTTTTTCAACAACATAATACCATAAATCAATGCCTCAGCGGTTGGCGGACACCCGGGTACATAAACATCTACAGGGACAATACGATCACATCCCCTTACGACTGAATAGGAATAATGATAATATCCCCCACCATTTGCGCAGGATCCCATTGAAAGAACCCATCTTGGTTCTGACATCTGGTCATATAATCGACGTAAAGCAGGTGCCATTTTATTCGTTACCGTACCAGCCACAAGCATGACATCTGCCTGTCTGGGCGATCCCATTGGTACAACCCCCATACGATCCAAGTCATAACGTGGCATATAGGCATGAATCATTTCAACAGCACAACAAGCCAATCCAAAAGTCATTGGCCAAAGACTGCCAGTTCTTCCCCAATTGATTAATTGGTCAAGCTTGGCAACAACAAAACCTTTATTTGAAATTGCCCCCGTTATTCCTTTAATAACTGCATCCTGTTCAGATCCAGGAGGTAACGTTTCTTGATTCCAGTAAATCTGATCAGGATCAGATTTATTTGTTATTTTTATATTCATTATCTACTCGTTTTAACCGACAATGGACTTATTTTTACTTAATCCCATTCCAGTGCACCTTTGCACCATTCATACGCGAAACCTATGGTCAGGACTAAAAGAAATACAACCATAGAGAAAAAACCGAACATGCCAGTTTTAGACAGGGTCAAAGCCCATGGAAACAGAAACACCATTTCCAGATCAAATATCGTGAATAATATTCCCACCAAATAATAGCGCACGTCGAACATATGACGTGCATTTTCAAATGCCGGAAATCCGCACTCATAAGGCGTTATCTTTTCAGCATATGGTTTTTGTTTTGCACAAAATAATGCCGCACCCAACATTGCAACCGCAATTATTAAAGAAATAATCCCAAATATTAACACGGGTAAATAACTGTTTAAAATTGCCTGCATGGCTAATACTCTTTAATTTTTTATAGAAAATTAAATCATTTATCAAAAATGAACTCAATTCTTTATATCAAAGAAAAAAAAGAATTACACTGTTAATATTAAATATATTGATTTTTATTGATTATTTTAATAAATTTGATGGAACAAAGTATTTTGATGAAAATTTTAGTGATTTTCTATTATTGGGCCATTATACTATAAACTAAATGGCGCGAGTGACGGGGCTCGAACCCGCGACCTCCGGCGTGACAGGCCGGCGCTCTAACCAAACTGAGCTACACCCGCGCATTATATGAAGCTTTTCTAAAAGCTCTTTAATATTTTGTCAATATTAATATTTAATAAAACATTAATTTATGGTGGGCGATGACAGGCTCGAACTGCCGACCCTCTCGGTGTAAACGAGATGCTCTACCAACTGAGCTAATCGCCCGCTCCGTTTACCGGAACAACGACTTCTTAACACTGAAGCCGTTGTGTTGTCCAGTCATTTTTTCAAAAAAAATGAACTTTTTTTTAAAATTATTTACTAACAGCTTCTTTTAACAATTTACCAGGTTTAAAACGTACTGAAGTAGATGCTGGAATCTTGATTTCTTCACCTGTACGTGGGTTACGCCCTTTGGCTGCTTTACGATGAGCAGTGACGAAACTGCCAAAACCTACAAGGCGAACCTCTTGTTTTTTTGCAAGTGTTTCTTCAATAGTACTCAATACTGCATCGATAACCTCACCTGATTTGGCTTTTGACAATTCTGTTTTTTCAGCAACAGCGGCAACAAGTTCTTGTTTATTTAGAGGTTTTTCCATTCTTTTTTCTTTCTATAATAATCACAGACTAAATTTAACTGCTAATGGATATTACATCCATATCTTAAACTATTGAAGCACTTTTCAAGAACGTCAACCGTTCAAGGACTTCAATAGTTATTTTAATACATTTATTCTATTTTTGGTTGCAATATCACCACATTATTTAATGTGCCAGCTGTTTTTTTGATGAAACATTACTTTTTTTCGCAATTACTGGTGTAGAGGTTTCCTCTAGCTCAATAGATTCGTAGGGTTTAATCAATGCTTGATGAATAACATCATCTACCATTTTAACCGGAACAATTGTCAGATTTGATTTGACATTATCGGGTATTTCCACCAAATCCCTTTCATTTTCTTGAGGAATGAAAACTTTCTTAACTCCTGCACGCAATGCAGCAAGCAATTTTTCCTTAAGACCGCCTATAGGTAAAACCCTGCCCCGCAAAGTGATTTCCCCTGTCATGGCTATATCCTTACGAACAGGAATACCTGTCATAATGCTGACAATACTGGTTGCCATCGCAACACCAGCAGATGGTCCATCCTTTGGGGTTGCACCCTCAGGAACATGAACATGTATATCATGCTTTTCAAACAAGTCAGGATGTATTCCAAATTGTAAAGCTCGACTTTTTACATAAGATAAGGCTGCAGATACGCTTTCCTGCATTACCTCGCCAAGCTTCCCGGTTATCTTTATATGCCCCTTGCCTGGAACCATGACACTTTCTATATGAAGAATGTCACCACCTACTTCTGTCCACGCAAGTCCAGTTACGACACCTATAATATCGCGTTCTTCACTTTCACCATAAAAATACCGTTTAACCCCGACATAATCCTCCAGATTATCCAACATGATCTTTACATGGTCACATTCTCCAGAAACGATCTTCTTGACAATTTTACGAGCAATTTTCGCTATCTCTCGTTCAAGATTACGTACACCTGCCTCACGGGTATATGTGCGGACAAGTTCACGCAATACCTCATCATCAATCGACCATTCTGTAGGTTTAAGACTGTGAGATTCCCCCTCCTTCTTGATCAAATGCTGACGGGCGATCTGAACCTTCTCATCTTCTGTGTAACCGGCAATGCGGATAATTTCCATACGATCCAATAAAGGTTGTGGCATATTGAAACTATTTGCCGTTGTAATGAACATTACATCAGAAAGATCATAATCGACTTCTAGATAATGATCTACAAACGTGGAATTCTGTTCAGGATCAAGAACTTCCAAAAGAGCGGAAGCTGGATCTCCGCGCCAGTCTGCTCCAAGTTTATCAATTTCATCCAGTAAGAATAAAGGATTAGAAGTCCCAGCCTTTTTCATTCCCTGAATAATTTTACCGGGCATTGCACCAATATATGTTCGACGATGCCCACGAATCTCGGCTTCATCACGTACACCCCCCAAGGACATGCGAACATATTCACGTCCCGTTGCCTTGGCTATAGAACGGGCAAGGGATGTTTTACCAACACCTGGCGGTCCAACAAGGCATAAAATTGGACCTTTAAGTTTGGAAGAGCGGATTTGAACAGCAAGATATTCAAGAATTCTTTCCTTTACCTTTTCCAGTCCATAATGATCGTGGTTTAAAATTTCCTCCGCTTTTTTTAGATTCTTGGAAATTTTGGAACGTTTTTTCCAAGGCAGACCTACAATCCAGTCTAAATAATTACGCACAACGGTTGCCTCTGCAGACATCGGACTCATCCCGCGTAATTTTTTAAGATCAGATAATGCCTTGTCACGAGCTTCCTTGGTTAAGCGAAGTTTTTTTATCTTGTCTTCTAGTTCTGTCAACTCATCTTTACCGTCTTCACCCTCGCCCAATTCTTTTTGAATAGCCTTTAACTGCTCATTCAAATAATATTCGCGCTGTGTCTTCTCCATCTGTTTTTTAACACGGTTTCGTATACGCTTTTCAACTTGCAATACTCCAACTTCTGTTTCCAAATGTTCAAGAAGTTTTTCCAAGCGTTTTTTCAAATCAACCGTTTCAAGTATTTCCTGTTTTTCAGAAACTTTAAGATTGAGATGGCTTGTAATTGTATCTATAGCCTTGGAAGAATTTTCAATTTGATTGACAGCTACCAGAACTTCAGGCGCGATTGACTTGTTCAGTTTAACATATTGCTCAAACTGATTAGTCATTGTTCTTTTTAAGACATTAATCTCCTTGTCATCATTCTCCGTTTCTTCAATAAGCTCAACCTCTGCCTCAAAAAAAGCTTCATGATCAATAAATTTCTTGACCTTGGCACGTTGAATACCCTCTACCAATACCTTGACTGTTCCATCAGGTAATTTTAACAACTGTAAAATAGTTGCAATTGTTCCAAATGAATAAACATCCTTTTCCGTAGGATCTTCAACTGAAGCATCTTTTTGGGAAACAAGCAATATTTTTGAATGATTTTTCGTAACTTCCTCTAAAGCGCAGACCGATTTTTCTCGCCCTACAAATAAAGGTACAATCATATATGGAAATACAACAATATCCCTTAACGGTAGAACAGCCATAATATTGGGCTGTCTTATTTCTTGGTCTTTATTGGCATCCTTCTCTTTTTCTTCAGAGATTTCGGATTCAATTTTCTTTTCTGTCATAAATTTATGACCTCCTTATATGGACGATCCTGTAAGAATGCCCAGGATGGCACATTCTATAAGATTACAATCTTAATATTATATATGCAGTGTATTAATTTTTTTTAAAGTAATAAACAGAATTAATTATCCTGAACCTTTATGAGTAAAAAATAATCCTAAATATTAAGATTTATTACAGATAATAAATTAATATAAAAAAAAATTACATCAAAAATAAGATATTTCTCAACCTTTTTTGATAATAATAAAAAAGACCCTTTTAAAAGAGTCTTTTCCATAAAACAATAAATGTTTATGCTGTTTGTTCTTTATGAGGGGATATCTCCTCATAAACGTAAACCGGTTCCTCTTTATGGTTAATCACCTCTTTATTAATGACAACTTTGCTTACCCCTTTAAGATCTGGCAATTCATACATTGTCGACAAAAGAATATCTTCCAGAATTGAACGCAACCCACGCGCACCTGTCTGTCGTTCAATGGCCTTATTAGCAATTTCCTGAATAGCTTCTTCTGTAAATTGCAATTGCACGTTCTCCATTTCAAACAGTTTTTGATATTGTTTTACTAGAGCATTTTTTGGCTCAGTCAGTATCTTCATCAAGGCTTTTTGATCAAGATCATCAAGTGTAGCGATTACGGGCAATCTTCCAATAAATTCAGGAATTAACCCGAATTTCATCAAATCTTCGGGTTCCATCTGTCGAAACAATTTCCCAACTTCTTTATGATCTTGTGAATTTACATCTGCACCAAATCCAATCGTGTACCCTACACTCCTATCACTAATGATTTTATCCAAACCTGCAAATGCACCACCACAAATAAAGAGAATATTCGTAGTATCCACTTGCAGGAATTCCTGTTGCGGATGTTTCCGTCCTCCTTGAGGAGGAACAGATGCAACAGTACCTTCCATAATCTTAAGAAGAGCTTGCTGAACACCTTCGCCACTTACATCCCTTGTAATTGAAGGATTATCAGATTTACGTGAAATTTTATCAATTTCATCAATGTAAACGATACCCCGCTGCACCCGTTCCACGTTATAATCTGCAGCCTGTAACAATTTCAATAATATGTTTTCGACATCTTCACCAACATATCCTGCCTCGGTCAGGGTTGTTGCATCTGCCATTGTAAAAGGAACATCCAGAATTCTTGCAAGGGTTTGGGCCAACAAGGTTTTACCGGTTCCGGTTGGTCCAATAAGCAGGATATTGGATTTAGCTATCTCCACATCACCAGCTTTATCGATCTGGTTTAACCGTTTATAATGATTATGAACAGCAACGGACAAAACCTTTTTTGCGTCTGTCTGTCCTATAACATAATCATCCAAAATTTTACAAATTTCTTTAGGAGTGGGTAGATTGCCTTGTTTTTTTGCTATTTGCGTTTTATTCTCTTCACGCACAATATCCATACATAATTCGACACATTCATCGCAAATAAATACGGTTGGACCTGCGATTAATTTACGCACCTCATGCTGTGACTTCCCGCAAAAAGAGCAATATAATGCATTTTTTGAATCTTTTTTATTATCAGTCATTTTAACCTTCACCCCCAATTAAAGTCAGGGTCAGAAATACCAACCAGTAAATATCATTATATAAATTATTTAGTTAAATAAGATAATTTTTAAAGAAATCTTATAATAATATTATGACTATTTGTCACTTTCTTTTAACAAATCTGCATTACGATTTTGAACTACCTTATCAATTATACCAAAATCCCTAGCCTCTTCAGGTGACATATAACTGTCTCTTTCAAGACGTTGTTCAATTTCCTCTAGTGTTCTTCCGGTATGCAATTTATAAATCTCGTTAAGCTTTTTACGTATTTCCAATATTTCTTTGGCCTGAATTTCTATATCGCTTGCCTGACCTTGCGCACCACCAGAAGGCTGATGAACCATGATTCTCGCATTGGGCAAGGCAAATCGATTATTGGGTTCACCTCCACATAAAAGTAATGATCCCATTGAGGCTGCCTGACCAATGCAGACAGTACTAACAGGACAACGTATATATTGCATCGTATCATAAATTGCCAAACCAGCCGATACTACACCACCAGGACTGTTGATATAGAAAGAAATTTCTTTTTTTGGATTTACACTTTCTAAATATAATAACTGAGCAGAAATCAAAGATGCAACTTGATCATATACAGGACCCGTGAGAAAAATGATTCTTTCCTTAAGCAGACGAGAATAAATATCAAAAGCACGTTCCCCTCTGGACGTTTGTTCAACAACCATTGGAACAAGTGTATTATCATATATTTCCAGAGACTTGAAATCTCTCATTAATTTTCTTCCCAAATTTATGTTTGATTAAATAATAGTATATTTATTCAATTTAAGAAAATAAATACAACAAAAATAAGATAGAATTCAATTTTCCAAAAAAAAGAATGTCTGGAAAAATTTCCAGACATTCCCAATACCAAAATCTATGAAATTCCTAAATCTTAACAGTGGGCATCTTAGAGAGCTCTTCCGGACTCACCTCTTTATCCTCTACCGTGGCAAGCTCTGTAATATAATCAAGAACTTTATTCTCGTAAAGTGGACCGCGAATAGATTCGACAGCCTGCGGATTTTTCTGAAAAAATTCCATAACTTCTTTTTCTTGTCCCGGATAACGCATCGCCTCGGCCCGCATCGCCTGAACAAGTTCATCTTCATTAATTGTTATCGAATTGACTCTTCCAATTTCAACAACCAGCAATCCAAGGCGAACACGTCTTTCTGCAATTTTGCGATAATCTGCCTTTAAAGTTTCCTCGTCTTTATTCTTGTCTTCTTCATCAAGAAGATCATTTTTACGGTCATTTTCAATACGCTGCCAAATTTGCTTGAATTCTGTATCAACCAGTCCTTCAGGCAATTCAAAATTAACTTTCTCAGCCAACACATCCAAAATATCACGTTTCAATCTCAAACGGGACATCTGATCATATTCAGCAACAATTTGCTTTTCAACAGCTTCTTTTAGTTTATCTAAATTTTCAAATCCGAGTTTGGTTGCAAATTCATCGTTCACTTCAGGAACAATAGCCTCTTTTAAGGTTTTTGCCTTGATATCGAATGTTGCCTCCTTGCCAGCCAAATTGGCAGCCTGATAGTTTTCAGGGAAAGTAACCGTTATTACTTTTTCCTCTCCTGGTGTCATTCCTTCAATCTGTTCTGCAAATCCCGGAATAAACCCCTTACCACCAATTTCAACATCAACATTCTCTGCAGTGCCACCCTCAAAAGCTACGCCTTCAACCTTACCCACAAAATCAACAGACAGAACATCACCGGATTTAGCAGGCCGCTTTTCATCAATAGCCTTAAATTCACGTTGCCGTTGGGCAATTGTGTCAAAAGCAGATTTAAGCGATTTTTCATCTGGCTTGGCTTTTAAGCGAGTCAAATGAATATCTTTAAGATCTGGAATTTCAAAGTCTGGAATCAATTCAACTTCAAAAGTGAATTCCAGATCATCCCCCTTTTTATAACCCTCTTTGAGATTGACCGATGGTTGACGGGCAGGTCGCAGACCTCTTTCACTCAATGTATCTCTGACTGCATTTGAAATCGCCTCATTGACAACCTCATTCTGAACAGATTCTCCATAACGTTGCTCAACAATCGTTAATGGCACTTTTCCCGGCCTGAAACCAGGGATATTCATCTCGTGTCCAAGTTTTGTTAATCGTTGATTTCTCGTTTCAGCGAGTTGTTTTTCTTCAATAATGATTTTGAAGCCGCGTTTTAAGCTTTCAGAAAGCGTTTCAGTAACCTGCATCAGCCAGGCCATCCTCTCGGTCTAAATTAAATTTTACCCTAATATTATAGAGCGTTTCAGAATTAACATTAATTTATATCACTTTAACAGCCAGATCACAAAAATCATATGGAATTAACATCATACGTTTTTGGTGCGGATGGAGGGACTTGAACCCCCACGACTTGCGCCACTAGATTCTAAGTCTAGCGTGTCTACCAATTTCACCACATCCGCACGTCTGTGCATTGAAGTTTTTCTATTTAACGCACTATCTATCGCAGGGCAACAATTTTTTTAACAAAACTCAATTTTTCTTATTTTCATTTTTCCACGTGATATCGACCATTATCTCTCGCCTTGCCAAGATTGTGAATTAAGTCCATTGCATCAGGCCAAGAATTGTTATGTAAAAAAGCTGCCTCTCCATGAATCCAGACCGCGGCACAAGACGCTTCCCATACCTCCATACCACATGCAAGCAAAGTCGCGATGACTCCCGTTAGTACATCCCCAGATCCTGCTGTCGCCAATCGTGCATTTGCATGACAATTGACCGCTACCCTGCCATCGGGAGAAGCTATTAATGTATCCGGACCTTTGAGAATGACCACTGTATTAAGAATACTAGCTGCCTTTTTAACCGCTTCAATCCGGCAATCTTTAAAATCACCAAATATCCGTTTAAATTCACCTATGTGAGGTGTAATAACGGCACATTGTTTCAACAAATCAAAATTTTCTTTTGTCAAAGCGCTTGCATCGGCAACAATCGTTTTATTTGTCTTGATTAAATTTGTTAGGGATATTTTAACCTCATCTTCTGTCAGACCAGGCCCGCATACCCAGACTTTTCTTCGTTTATCCTGTAAGGTATCAGTGAAGTCACCCTCATCAACCATAAAACAGGGTGAAGTTAACAAATATAAATCACGGCTACCAAAGGCAAAGATATGCACCAATCCGGCCCCGCAGGAAGAAGCTGCTAATGCTGATAAACGAGCGGCTCCTGTTACCGTTCCCCCTCCCACAACATTTACAATGCCACGATGATATTTATAATCTTCAACGTCTGCAATTGGAAGTTCCCATAATCCCGGTTCGTTCAACCAGGTATTTATTGATAGCTCTGACAATATATTTTCTGGTATACCTATATTTGCAATAACAAGTTTACCTATATATTCTCGTCCAGGTAAAAGATAATGTCCCGCTTTGGCTCTACAAAACGTTACGGTCAATTCAGCGTGGGGAGCATAACCTCTAATTATACCCGTCTTGCCATCAACACCAGAGGGCATGTCTATGGCAACAAGATGATCTGCAGCTTTCAACACTGAACTTATATGATCATCAATGTCACGAGATAATCCCGCACCAAAAACAGCATCCACAACTAAATCTGCATCCCTCACAGATTGAATATTAAAATCAGTTTTATCTCCATTCCATTGAACAAAAGCCTTGTAAGCATCAGTTCCCTTTTCTGGAGGTTTCAAAGAGGCAACCTTAACTGGCCATCCCTCATTGGCAAGTATGTGTGCCACGACATATCCATCACCTCCATTATTTCCAGGACCGCATAAAACAAGTATTTTACAAGGTTTATAAAATTGCATAATTGCCCGTGCAACGGCTAATCCAGCATTTTCCATCAAAGTTAAAACAGGCAAATATTGCATTGCGATCTTGTCAACCTGATTCATTTCTTCTGGATTTATCAGAAGCAAATTAGTTTTTTCATTTTTTAATTGCATAATGATATATCTTTCAATGTGATGAATTAAGTATATCACTTATAATTATAACTACGAATGATTATAATATGGCAAACTATAAAGAAAAATTGCTTTTTTTGCCTTTATTTGACATGAATGATTTTAACAATCATCACGTCAATGATAAGACGGATTTAATCTATCGAAACCACAATATCTAGGAAATTAGTATGGCTCATATGAATTTTTACTGGGGAATTATCACTTCGATTAACTCTATTGCTCTTTCCATATGGATCGGAAGTATATTTTTTTATTGTCTGAGTGTTCAATCATCAGTGGGATTACTTGATAAAACACTCAAATCTTCCGTATTATTGCAAAACCTGAAAAGAATTTATCAACTTAATGGTTTTAACGCTTTTGCCATCCTGATTTGTCAATTGATTCTTTTTATTCACCACTATTTTGACAAAACTGTAAACTGGTCTGGTTATGCCGCCATAATTACCATTATTCTAATGATAATTTTCCATCTATATAGTTTTACGTCAGCCTATCAAA